>JAEZUR010000171.1 GCA_023420935.1 Bacillota bacterium
GTCCTATACAGCGGCAGTAATTTTTTCACCCATTGCTTACCCTGGTTACAACTGGATGGCGCAGGCGGTTAGCGATTTAAGCGCGAGCAACGCCCCTTCCAAATTGTTGTGGGTGCAGCTTGCTTCACTGTATGGCGTTTGCGGTATGGTTTCTATTATGATGGTCTGTGTGTTTATCCAAGGCAGGCTTAATAAAACCTTACGCTTGGGAATATACCTTTTTGCGGGTATGAATTGGGTATCGAGCATAGGCTATTCCATGTTTCCTCTGTCCGACAAGGGTAATGCTGGCACTTTTCAGGACACTATGCACATTGTCGTGACGGCTCTTGTCGTACTGCTATCGATACTTTCCCTCGCCGTCATTATGTTCGGAGGGTATCGCGATAAGCGTTACCGTAGCATAGCCGTCTGGGCTACTGTATCGTTGTCGTTAATGATTATGGGAGCAATCGGCGTAGGCGTCGTACCAGCGGATTACTTTGGTATTCCTGAACGATTCAGTGTATTTGCCGCAACAGGATTTAATGCAGTATTAGGCGCTTACTTATTTGGCGACTTTCAGGGGAGAAATGAATATGGTACATAAGAATATTTTGATAAACTGCTCATCTTATTCGGTGGTGAATTATGTTGATGCATTGGAAGGATATGTTAATCGGCGTCTTTGACTATTATTATAAACCAAAAAAGGAGTAGAATTACTTATGAAAGAAAAAAGGTTTAATGTGATGTGGAAGTATGTGGTTAATGCATACTTATTGTTTTGGGTATTGATTTTAGGGCTTGGGGGACTGGTATCACAAATACTCCACGGTACACCCACAGCGATGCAATGGGTTGTAGTAATATGTAGCTGGTCACCAACGATTGTACTCTTTGTTATGCTCAAAAAGCTCAAACCCGGCATAACGTTAAAGGCGTTTTATCAAAAGGCCTTCAAAGAAAAATTGCGTATTAGTCATATTTTATTAGTATTCGCAATTGCATCGAGCGTTCTTGTATTATCGGCGATGATAATAAGTGTAATCCAAAAGACATCCATCAGCGAGCAGCTTATATTTAATCCGTCCATACTGCCTAGCGCCATTTTATTTACGCTTTTACAAGGAGCTTCCGGCGAAGAATCTGGCTGGCGTGGATATTTGCGTCCAGAACTAGAGAATCGATTTGGGTTTATAAGAGGAAATATTACCTTGGGGGCAATCTGGGCGTTCTGGCATGCGCCGCTTTGGTTTGTTTCAACTGATTACAGCGGATGGTCGCTGTTCATCTATATCATTGAAAATTTTGTGCTTCTGACTGCTTTGACCTTCATCATGGCAGTTATTATGAAAAAGTGTGATAACCTTTTTCATGCATTCTGGGTTCACTTTTGTTTTAATTTGTCGATGGTATTCTGCCCGGACGACACTTATTTCTTTGTGGTATTTACTGCACTATATCTGATAGCCGCATTAATATTACTGGGAATGTATTTGCGACGCTCTTCTCATGTTAGCAAAGCAAAGCATTTAAATATAAGCACTAATTGAGAAGACTAGTTGGCGGCAACTGGAACTATAGTGGGGATAACGACTGGCTATGACTCTTGCTGCAATACAATAAATCAAGTGCCGGCTTATAATTCTATAATAATTTGTGAGGTAGAAAAATGAAAAAGTAATAGGCTAACCAACATGACTGAAATATGCTTGGATGTTTATTAGTTGTGAAGCTTAATGGAAAAATGAATTCACGTCAATATGGAGATAAAGTAGTTTGACAAATTAGAATTGAAGAGGAGTAATGATGCTGACAGAAAATAATTTACCTTGGAAAATGCGATTAAAAGAATTGTTTATTGATTACATGTGCATTCTTATTTATTTAATTATACTGTTTGGAATTACTATGGGGATATATTTGGTTGTTCTAAAAGGTATTCCTGAATTTAATGAATTGCAGTCACAATTAGTTGCGATTTTTACTTCAGTTATCCCTATTATTTTGATATTTTCTTTTTTGGATTATACCAAAGGGAGTATTGGCAAACGAAAAGCAGGCTTAGAATTGTATTATAACGATAAAAACTTTGGCGCAAGTTTAACGCGAAATATTATTAAGTTTTTACCATGGCAATTAGCACATATGGGCGTCATTCGTGGTGTATATACCAGCTTCGATATGGTAGCTCTCATATTCGCAATTTGTAGTATGATGCTGGCTCTTGTGATGTTGGTAATGGGACTAGTGAGAAAGGACAAACGTCATTTGGGTGATTTAATTGCGGGAACGCAAACGCAAATGCGGTAAATTCCAATTTATCAAGGGATCCTTAATTACGTAGGTTTTGTCATGGCTGAAAATAAAAGAATTGAATATATTCCAGCAAAACCTCCAAAGAGGGAAAAACGAGTAGGCATTTACTGCCGTGTGAGTACAAACAGTGTGGAACAGTTGAAAAGCCTTACTGCCCAAGTATCGGCGCTAACAAGATTAACAGCAGTTAATCCCAAATGGCTATTGGTTGATGTATATATCGATATTGCTTCAAGTATAACAGATTCTTCCCGCAAAGAGTTTTCTCGTATGCTGCAGGATTGTAAGTCACGTGATATAGAAATTATCCTAACAAAGAGCATAAGCAGATTTGGCCGAGATACTGTAGAGATTCTTGATGCGTTGAACCAGCTAGGGGTTCTCGGCGTTCGGGCCATATTTGAATAGGAAGTACTTGATACAGCCGATACAGATAATGACTTGATGATTTCAATTATCGAGGCAGTTGCTCAGGCAGAAAATGAATCCCGTAGCGACAATATTAAATGGGGTATTAAACGACATGCAGCACAAGGCACTTTGAAGCTATATAACAGAAAGTGTTATGGATATATAAATGATGCAGAACGTAAGCTGGTAATTGATAAGAAAGAAGCAAAAAATGTCCAGTTGATATTTAATCTCTATCATCAGGGCAAGAGTGTTTTAGGTATTGCGAAAGAATTGGAACGACTCCAAATTAAGTCCCCTACCGGAAAGGCCGCATGGCCTAAGAGAACAATTGACGTGATGGTTAGCAACGAAAAATATATGGGAAATGTGCGGTTGTTGGACAATGGAAAACATGATTTGTGTTATCTCGCTGAGGGCAATAATCCGGCGATAATTTCTAAGGAAACATTCCAAGCGGTGCAGCTTGAAAAACAGCATCGCAGCAATGTAATAAAGGGCGAGGAAGGAAGCCGGTGGAAAAGCAGAAAATACAGTTCGAAGCCTTAAAACGAAAATAGCCTAATCGAAATCAATATCGTGAGAGGTCAGGATGGATGTTAAAGCACTTTAAACACAGCATTTCTACTGTGTTTATGGAAAAGTGCGAAATAGCCTAAAAACTTCATATGGAGTGTATAGCTTTGATAGAGAAGAAATAGGCTGATTTCAAAGGGTTTGAAGCATTTCAACTAAATATTGAAGTGTGTTTTATGTTCCCTCGGACTAATGGTTCGTAGGATTTGACATGGTGCAATTGGACTATGCTTCTGATGAAATAGTAATAGTACAGTTCTCTTTGCTACAGGCAACTCATAATTCTTATTATACGGATGAAGTTGATATGTTCCCTAAAACCTCAAATCCGTTGATATGTTTCCCCGAACCTCGAAAACGCTTAAAAACGATTGATATATTCCCTTGGACTCCGACATCATTAATGGGCACTCGAGCCATCCATGTCGAAACCTTGGTGTTGATGTCGAAAAATAGTAAGATTCTAAAAAACGTTACTAATGATAGTAATAGGTAATGTGATTTAAAAGTAAATATTTAATTTATTTTGACCTCTTGATATGTGTATTCTGAAACATATCTAGGGGATTTTTAAAATTAAGTCTTTCTTAAGACTTAATTTATTGGTTTTTAAACTCTTACTATCATAATAAGTGCATCAAGTAAATGAGAGGCGCTTATGAATGAAAAATTATTATTTATATATCGTACTAACAAGAACAAATACCGGAATATCGAAAATAATCCAGATTATAAAAAAGATGAATATACGCATGCGGCTATTTTATTAGATAAGGATTTCCATCGTATGTACAGCTTTGGAAGAAGAAAGTATTTATTCTTGGAAGGATATTGGGAAGAACATTTGCCGAACGGTTTATAAAACCTGAGCTTTTGAGTAGGTACGAACAGTATTTTACCTCCGGTAAAGGGGAATTAATACTAATATTATTGTTAATACTTCCGTTTTTCCTGATGATGTTATTAATTTAGTAGCTGGACTTAGTAAGATTAGTCTAAAACGATATGCTATAATGATGTTACTCACCAGACCATGGGAAATACTGGCTGCCTCAGCATTTGGTTCCGCCAATATAGCAATACCGTTATGGGCATGGGGAATCATAGCAATCGTTATAATTTATATAGCAAAGAATAGTAACAGATTGGAAGCAAAATTAGTTGCGGCTATGAAAGCCGTTTAAAAAAACAATTGGAAGGTGTTATAAGCAAATGACGAATCGAGCTACCATTATGATTATTGAAGATGATAATGATATTAGTAATATGATATGTGATTTATTAGAACAGAATGGTTACAACACAAAGCAAGCTTATTCCGGTACGGAAGCTTTATTGGTATTTGATCATAAGATAGATCTGGTATTACTTGATCTCATGCTACCCGGGCTTGCCGGAGAACAAGTGCTGCAGGAAATCAGAAAAAACAGTAATATACCGGTGATTGGACTTTCTGCAAAGAGCGATAAAGCCACAACAATTCATCTGCTGAAATCAGGTGCTGACGACTATCTTATAAAACCGTTTCATAATGAGGAGCTGCTGGCAAGAATTGAAGCTCAACTTAGAAGATATCACCAGATCATCGGTCTTCCCAAAGGAAATAGTAAAATGATCTATAAAGACATTGTAATCGATGCAGAAACCTATTTGGTGGAGGTTGGTGATACCCCTCTAAACCTTACAAAGCGAGAATTTTTAATACTGGAAATAATGATGAAATACCCGAAAAAGGTGTTTACGAAATCAAATCTTTATGAGCATGTATGGAATGATGAATTTTATGGAGATGAGAATACAATCAATGTCCACATTAGTAATCTCCGTGCAAAGCTTGCTAAGGCTAATCCTTCCGAGGAATATATACAAACGGTTTGGGGTATTGGATTTAAGATGAGCGAATAAACTTTAGACTTTCTTAAGACATATTTTATCAATACTTAAGCTCTATGCTCCATACTGAAGCTATTAAAAAAAACAAGTAGGAGAGTGGAAGCATGGCTGACTATATCTTGAAGACCTATGGACTTACGAAGCAATATCGAAATAATATTGCAGTTAACAATGTAAATATGAAAATTAATAAAG
>JAEZUR010000130.1 GCA_023420935.1 Bacillota bacterium
GTGCTGCAGTAGGTCAGGCAAGACTTATGATGGTATACCAGAAATTATTTGCAGAATACAATCAAGTACCAGCACAGGTACTGATGACCAAATACACCATGATTAATGATATTAGTAGAAACAATGCACAGAACACCTTCCGTGAGTTGTTAAAGATGGATGTAATACCAATCGTAAATGAAAACGACACCGTATCAACAGAAGAATTAGAATTTGGTGATTTTGGTGATAATGATACCCTATCAGCTATTGTTGCTGCCCTCATTGGAGCAGATATGTTAATTCTGATGTCCGATATTGATGGTCTATATACCGATGATCCACGTCAAAATCCAGATGCAGAATTCATTGATGAAGTTGAGATTATTGATGATGAACTAGAAGAAATGGGAAAAGGTGCAGGAAGTTCCGTAGGTACTGGCGGTATGGCTACCAAGATCTCTGCCGCTAAGATAGCAACTGATTCAGGAGCAGACATGGTAATCGCCAATGGTGAAGATATTTATACTATCAGTGAGATCATGGCCGGGGTAAATGTTGGAACATTATTTAAAGCACACAAGATAAAAAACTTTAAATTACTTGACTATATTAAGACAAAGCAGTATTCTAACGAGTAAGACTAAATAGATAAGTAATGCTCGTATTTAAGAATAGAAAGGTTAAAAACATGGAAGACAGTAAAATTGCAAGAATAAATGAACTCTATCGTAAATCAAAGCAAGAAGGATTAACAGCAGAAGAAAAGATAGAACAAGTAACATTAAGACAAGAATACATTAAACTAGTTCGAAGTAATCTGAGAGGAACCCTTAATAATGTTTCTCTATTGAATCCAGATGGTTCCGTGACAGAGTTATCACAAAAGGACAAGTCCAAAGAATAAAGGTGAATTATTATATGGATAAAAATTCTATCCGCAAGACGATACTAGAACAACGGAAACAAATAAGCGAAGAACAACGTCAGGTATATAGCTACAAAATAGCAAAGAATCTCTATAGCCTACCTCAATTTCAACAAAGTAATGCAATCTATAGCTATGTTTCCTTTAAAGAAGAAGTCATAACAGATGCAATTCTTTCCTGTGCTCTAGAGCAAGGTAAGAAAGTAGCAGTACCAAAAGTACAAAGCAAACAGATTGAGTTCTATTACATACAAGGGAAACAAGACCTAGAAGTAGGTTATTGGGGTATCATGGAGCCAATCAATACCAATACTCCGGCTCATGATAAACAAGTACTTTTACTAATGCCAGGATTAGCGTTTGATTCAAACCATAATCGAATCGGCTATGGTGGCGGATTTTATGACAAATACCTAGCAGAACACAAAGACATAAATTTTTATAAAGCAGCTCTAGCATTCGAGTTTCAAGTAGTTCCACATATACCATATGAGGAATATGATAAAAAAGTAGATTGCATCATTACACCGAATAGAGTATTATAGTAATCAATAAATTTTTATTGAAATATCAAAAGCCAATTAAAATAATGGATGGTCAATTTACACACTTTTATTTCTTCATTGCGTGATACAGAATATAGATCATTCGCAACGCGCTCTCGCTTGGATGAAGTACGTAGTGGTACATAAGGTTCTAAAATACAGAACCTAAGTACCAACGACTTCATACAGTTGCTCATGATCTATATTCTGTATCACGCTAAAATTAAGGTTACGATGTGCAAATTGACAAATGCAAGTTTTTGGTTGGCTTTTGACCCAAAACTAATATTATATTTAAGACGAGAGGAGAATTCATATGGAATATTTAGATAAAATCGGCCAACGTGCTAAATCAGCAGCCACAATACTTAATACCCTTGGCCAAACAGATAAGAATAAAGGCTTAATCGCTGTTGCAGAAGCATTAAAAGCAAAACAAGAGTTTATAATGGAACATAACATGATAGATATCGTGGAAGCGGAAAATAATGGAGTAAAAGCTTCTTTAGTAGACCGCCTTCGTTTGACTAACGATAGAATCACTGCTATGGCAGATGGATTAATTCAGATTGCAGGATTAAATGATCCAATTGGTGAAGTAGTATCTATGCAAACACGTCCGAATGGGCTTCAGATTGGTCTAAAGAGAGTACCAATAGGCGTTATTGGAATTATTTATGAATCAAGACCAAATGTTACAGCAGATGCTTTTGGTTTATGCTTTAAAACAGGGAATGCAGTGATTTTACGTGGAGGTTCCGATGCTATTCATTCTAATCAGGCAATTGTGAAAGTAATTCAAGACGCATTAGAAGAGCAAGGACTTCCAGGAGACGCAATCCTTTTAATCGAAGATACATCAAGAGAAACAGCAAAAGAAATGATGCGTTTAAATCAGTACATAAGTGTTTTAATTCCAAGAGGTGGAGCAGGATTAATTAAAACAGTAGTGGAAAATAGCACAATTCCTGTTATTGAAACTGGTACTGGTAACTGTCATGTATACGTAGATGAATATGCTGACTTAGAAATGGCTGTTAATATCATTGACAACGCGAAAACTCAACGTTTAGGCGTGTGTAATGCATGTGAGTCTATTGTCATTCACGAAAAAGTTGCGAAAGAAGCAATCCCAATGATCTGTGAACGTTTAATAGAAAAAAATATCGAGATTCGTGGAGATGAAGCGTCTAGAAGCATCTCTGATAACATAATACCTGCAGAGGAAGAAGATTGGGGAACCGAATATCTGGATGCGATTATCTCCTGTAAAGTAGTGAATAACATAGAAGAAGCAATTGCTCATATTAATCAGTATAATACAGGGCATTCCGATGCTATTATAACTGAGAACTATAACAACTCCATGAAGTTTTTAAATGAGATTGATGCGGCTGCCGTATATGTAAATGCTTCCACACGTTTTACAGATGGATTTGAATTTGGTTTTGGAGCCGAGATTGGTATTAGTACTCAGAAGTTACATGCAAGAGGTCCAATGGGTCTACTAGCATTAACAACAACAAAATATATTATTTTTGGTAACGGACAGATAAGAGAATAGATTTTAGCACACTCCATCATACAATAATACAAAGAGTAGATGGAGTGTTTTTATGTCAATCATTCAGTTGAATCAGATCTATTACTATGACAATCTTAAAAATGATGCCTATAAACTAGCGCAAGCATATCCCGCGCTCATACAAACAAGTGTGATAGGGGTTTCCCATGACGGCAGGGATATACTTCTGTTAAAAGTAGGTGTTGGAAACAAGAATGTGATTTTAACAGCAGGGGTTCACGGAAGAGAAAGTATTAATCCCATCGTACTAATGAAAATGATGGAGTATTATTGTGAAGAGAACTTTAATCATCTGAAAGACTATACCTTCTATGTAGTCCCTTTGTTAAATCCAGATGGATATATGATCGCACAGCGTGGTTTTAATGTCATACGGAACGAAGAACTTCGCCTTGCTGCCAAGGAAAAAGACATTCCATACAGGGAATGGAAATTGAATGCAAGAGGAATCGATATTAATCGTAATTTCCCTAGCTTTTCCTGGCGACCAAAACATGCCAACGATTTTCCTGGCAGTGAAAATGAAACCAAGGCATTGATGCAGTTAATAGATTCCATATCATCTATCGGATACATCGATTATCACTCCAGAGGAGAAGAAATCTATTATTATCGGGATCGAATGAGCAAAGCCTATAACCAAAGACAAAAGGAAATAGCAGATCGATTAGCAGACGATACGGGTTATACCTTAGTTCCACCAGAAGAGGAGATTAGTGCGTCGGATACCGGTGGTAATACAGTTCACTATTATTCCGAGCAAACGAAACAGCCTGCATTTACCATAGAGACCGTTCCGGATGAGGCAACGTTTCCGCTTAGTATAGTATATCAGGCTCAGGCATTTCATGAGGTTTTGTATTCACCGTTGATTATGTTGTTTTGACTTATGGAGTAATTAGGATAAAATGAGTTGTTTTTGTATGTAGATAATAAGAGAATTAAAAGAATATTATTGTATTTTGTAGCGTGCTTGAATGAGCACGCTTTTCTTATATGAAATTAACTAAATTAACTGTGAATCAATTATAGCCTATTCGTTTTACAACTCGTTGAATGAAATAGTAAATTCCAGTGTAGCTTAATTACTGGATTGTGCATGACTAAAATCAGTTTTTCAGCTTAACATTTCTGGGATTAACAGTTATAATAAACTTAACCACAGGAGAAAAAACGATAAAAAAACATGGCAAACAAGCACCTGGAGTTTAGAGTGTAAGACTAAATTCCACCTGCTTCATGGCTTTTATTCGGTGGATTTCTGTCTGTGCTGTTATCTTTTTTTTAGTGTTTCAGTAATGCGGGTTTCAGCATTACTTCATCAGGTTCAATCGCCTGTAGGGACAGCTCTTTATGCAAAGTGTTGTCTAGCAGTAAACGAGACAGTTGATACGGTGTGCAGCCGTTTAGGCTGTCTCTTGCTGTATTATTTATGTGATTACCCATTAGGGTGATATCATCCTGGGTAAGGGTATCAAACGAGTTACCCTTTGGTAAGATATATCTTATAAATTCATGATTTTTCTCAACATACCTTTTTGCCAGGAGCAATTCGGATCGCAATAATAGATTTTTGTCCTGATTTCTCCATCTTTATTATGCTCCAACTCCCATGGGTTTTGAAATTCAGCTCCATTGTCCGTTAAAATCAAAGGGAATAACTTCTGAAATAGATCAATCCCCAAACGCTTCGTTAGAAAATCAAATGCATGTATGACACAGTTTTGTGTCTTATCCTCTAATAGAAAGACTAACATAAGATTGCAACTTCGAAAGAGTAGTGTTAGAAGAGCTTTTCCGCCTTTTTGCCCTTCTACAACATCCATTTCTACGATAGGTAAGTCTGGTTTATCCTTCAACAGAATTGAAAATTCCTTATAGTCTCTTCCTTTTCTGTAGGCTCGATTAGCAGGCTTACGTGTGCTGTTTGCTTTTCGTACTTTATATTTTACCTTATGAGGAAGATCGAGGTTACGAGCAGTAAAAACGTTTAAATTGATATATTTGTATAAAGTTCGTCTGGAACATCCGATGTCTTTGGAATGCGTCATATAAATGTGTCCAAGAGACTGACCACGCAGAATTAAAGGAGTGATTAAATGATCTAAATCCTGTAACCCTTCTGGGGTTTGATTAATCCCTTCTCTGGATGAACTAAGTAGCTCACGGTAGGAATCATCTGCATATTTAGCAACATAAATCAAACGATAATAGGGGCAACTTACAATACTGCTACAGGCATTGCATACATAGGGAGCTTTGTTAAGTCGCCCACATTCCTTTGGCTTATAATGAGGGCAGATATCACGGCAGTGCCGACAATCTTTGCAAAGTAAGTTGCAGAATGGCTTATCACATATCCCTTTGACATTACATGACTTTTCTTTGCTACACCATGGTTTACGAGATTTATCCTTGTGGTGTTTGATTGTTCTATGTTTCTTTATTTCTTTTGAGATTGTGGTCGGATCTTTTCCTATCTGAGAAGCGATAGAAGAAAAGGTTTTTCCAGAGTTAAGACCTTGCTCAATCATAATACGTTCACTTAATGTTAAATGTTTCTGTGGTTTCTTCATGGGTACCTCTTTCTGCACAGGCAGATAACCATGAAGATATTATAACGTTTATGATATGGGTTGTGCAGGAGTAAATTCCAGCGCAAAGGGTGTAGTGGAATTTACTTGTACATTCTGGAACTTACTCGTGCACAACTGGAAGTTAGTTTTTCATTTTACTCATATGATAAAAACAATCGTCTGGAAACCATGACTGATTGGACTGGAACGACAACGTATCAATATGATGCAAAAGGTCAGAAGACAAAAATAACAGATTCTAACAATCAAACAATACAATACACCTGGAATAAAACAGGACAAAAGAAAACCATGACTTATCCTGATGGAAACATGGTTCAGTATGAATATGATAAAGCAGGAAATCTGATCAAAGTATCTGATACAAGGGATGGCATCAACACGTATAGCTATAACAGCTTGAACCAGCTTAAGCTCAAAAAAATGGCCAATGGAGCGGAATCTTCGTATACCTATGATGACAATGGAAACAGAATTAAGGAAATCAAGGTTAGTGGAAAGACAACCAATACTACATCCTATACCTATGATGCATTAAACCAACTGACCAAGGTCATAGATGATAATGTAACGAAAGTATATACTTATGATGAATTCAATAATCGTCTTACCAAGACTGAAACTGGTAAAGAGAAACTATCCTATACCTATAACGAGTTAAATCAATTGACTCAGGAAAAACAGGGATCAGATACCAAGAATTATAGTTATGATAAACGTGGTAATCTTGCAACCATACAAGAAAATGGCAAAGCTAGCATAAACTATACATTCGATTCCACTAATATGCTTACCAAGGTAAAGGATATAGATAAAGATACGATTACAGAATATCGTTATGATGGAGCTGGAAATCGTATACAGAAAACGATATCAAAGAATAATGTTATCCATAGTCAAACGGATTATGTAGTAGATACGGAATCGTTCTATCAGGATATTGTCACTTCAAAAAATGCTCTAACGGGAGAGGTATCAGATTATACGTATGGAAACGGATTAATAAGTGTTGATACTAACAATGTAATCAGTTATTATAGGATTGATGATCTAAACAGTGTAGAAG
>JAEZUR010000151.1 GCA_023420935.1 Bacillota bacterium
GGACTGCGAGATATCCGTAATAATCGGGATTTTCGCTGTATTCAGAGGTTTATTAAAGAGTCCTTTGTACAGAACTATCGTAATCCTATGCAGAAGAAAAGATGGAATCTTTTATTTGATAGGTTGAGACATAATTAAGATTAGAATTATATATATAAATAATAACACCACCTGCTTTTATACTTTAGCAGGTGGTGTTGTTATTTATAAGTCTTAATTATTTAATTCCAACTACAGCATTTGTATCAGTACCTTCTGCATAAATAAAGGTTACCATATCTCCAACATTATATTTAACAATTGGTAGATACTCGCCAACATTTACATCGAAAATCTTATCATTTCCTTGTAACATAATATAATAATGTGAGTTACCATCTACAACTGCTTCGGCAATCTTTTCAATCACTCCGGTAGCAGTTGGGAGAGTACTTGTATCTGCAA
The DNA here is from genome assembly GCA_023420935.1 of Bacillota bacterium. Classification (GTDB taxonomy): domain Bacteria; phylum Bacillota; class Clostridia; order Lachnospirales; family Lachnospiraceae; genus Mobilisporobacter. The sequence continues at coordinate 445 of JAEZUR010000151.1, forward strand.
CGTTAATATTATTTTCTTTTAATTGGATTCGATAATCTTTTTCACAGGCAGTTACCGTATCGCCAATGGCTACGATGGTATACTTAGCGATATTAACCATTGCGTAATCTTTAACTAGTCCAGCGCTGTCTTTTAAGGCCATGAAGTAGGTTGGTTCTCCTGAAATATTTAGTAGAAGTGGAAACGTTGCTTTATAACCTAAATGCTGTACTTTACCTTCTGCAGAGCTCATAGCTGAATATTCTTTGGCACCAGTGATAGGATAATATCTGGTTTCCGCGGTACGCTGGTTCATCAATACAAATCCAACTAAGGATTCATCACTAACCACACTAGTTACTCCAGTATAAACCCAAACATCGTCATCTAATGCAACATAGTTATAACCTTCTGTGGTAACAAGACAATCTTTTTGTCCAAATAACGTATTTAAATAACCATGTTTTAACATTCCATAATAATCATAATAGGATACTAAAAGTTCTGCGGAATACACACGGTCTACCCAAGTAGGGCAATCTTCAATCTTATAATTAGTGTCTTCACCAGTAATGGCGTTGACAATGACTACATTACTGATTGTTTGGCCACCAAATAACCCGATGGTATAATCTTTTACTGGACAGATCCAATAAGGGGTACCTTCATCGTTAATTTCAAAGTTAATGGTATCGAAGATATAGGTAGGATAACTGAATCGAAGATGACGATAAATATATCTGCCAAAATGCTCGGATTCGGAATACTTCATCCCTTCCTCTAATTGTACGGCTTCTGCATTCTGAGTTGCCATGTTAATTCGAATGTAAGCAGGAATACCTTTGGAACGATTAGTGAACCATTTAAATAAACTAGCATATTCAAGTGGTGTTACACGAACTGGCGTATTCTGATAGTTAATCTGTGTATAGTTTTCAGCCACCTCAAATTGGGAAATATAATTTACCATACTACCCATTTTTCTTGAACCTAAGAGGGAAGCAGAGGCTTTATCAAGGATTGGAATCTTATCATAGGATAACTGTTTAATATCTTCTTTAAAATCACGATCTAAATTAATATCAATCAATTGTTGGTATTTTTTAGCATTAACAATCTGTGAAGATAAAATACTTCCAACGATAAAGACAAGTACCAAACCAATTGTGATAATAGAGCAAATCTTAAAAAATGTACCTTTAAAAGCTGCTTTGTTAAGTTGCATTGGACCTTTATTCAGTTCTACCGTATTTCTTAACCCGCCTGCACTAATTATTCCGACGAATACTGTAATTAAGATAGCCACCACGATAAGGAACGTCCAAAAACCAGTGGAATGGATATTGATAGCTGGTAGCGTATTGTAATAATAGATAAAACCGATTAAACATAAAATAATTGTAGATATTAAAATCTTAATGAATTTTTTCATTTAATTCCTCCCAAAAATGATACATATTTAACATACATCATAACATTTACTATGATAAAGTCAATTAGAAAACGATTAAAAATTATAATATATGAAAATTATTCTAATTATGAGAAACAAAGGTACAAATAGATACACGCACTCATGATATATTTATAAAGAATTTAATTTATAGTTTCATTTTTACATAAAAACTGTTAGAATAAACAAGATATATGATTAGCACACAGTAAAGATAGGAGTTTATATGAATATTTTATTTGTTTCACTTGGCTGCGATAAAAACTTAGTTGACAGCGAAGAAATGTTAGGATTAGTTCGAGAAAGAGGATATACCATAACTGATGACGAAGCGCAAGCGGATATTATCGTGGTAAATACTTGTTGTTTTATAAATGATGCCAAAGAAGAAAGTGTTAACACGATTCTTGAGATGGCTGAGCTAAAGAAAACAGGATCTCTAAAAGCATTGATTGTAACTGGATGTATGGCACAACGTTATAAAGAAGAAATACTAGAAGAAATCTCAGAAGTAGATGCTGTGGTTGGAACTTCTAGTTATGAAAATATTGGTTCCATTATTGATGCTGCGTTAGAAGGTAAGAAATCACAAGAGTTTAAAGATGTGGATTATCTTCCGAATGTAAATACAAGCAGAGTAAATACTACAGGTGGATATTATTCTTACCTTAAGATTGCAGAAGGTTGCGATAAACATTGTACTTATTGTATTATTCCAACGGTTCGAGGTAATTACCGAAGTGTGCCAATGGAGAGATTAATTACACAGGCAAAACAATTAGCAGAAAGTGGAATCAAAGAGCTTATGCTTGTTGCGCAAGAGACAACTCTTTATGGAAAAGACTTATATGGAGAAAAAACACTTCCTAATTTGCTAAAAGAACTTTGTAAAATTGAAGGAATTGAATGGATTCGAATTCTTTATTGCTATCCAGAAGAAATAACAGATGAATTAATTGAAACCATGAAATCAGAAGAAAAAATATGTAATTACCTAGATATTCCAATTCAGCATGCAGCGGATTCTATTCTTAAGAAAATGGGTAGAAGAACAAGTAAAGCTGAGTTAATTCAGATTATTGAAAAGTTAAGAAATAATATTCCAGATATCGCACTAAGAACAACGCTAATAACTGGATTCCCTGGGGAAACAGATGAAGATCATAAAGAGGTATTGGAATTTATAGAACAAATGAAATTTGATCGTCTTGGTGTATTTGCGTATTCACCAGAAGAAGACACTCCGGCAGCAAAAATGGGTGATCAGATAGCAGAAGAGGTAAAAGAAGAACGCCGTAACGAGATTATGGAACTTCAACAAAGAATTGCATTTGAAAAGGCAAAAGAAATGCCAGGAACCGCATTAAAAGTATTAATTGAAGGTAAGATACCAGAAGATAATGTATTTATTGGAAGAACCTATAAAGATGCTCCAAATGTGGATGGTTATATTTTTGTATCTGCTTCATATGAACTTATGTCAGGAGATATGGTATCTGTCTATGTTGACGATGCAAAAGAGTACGATTTAATAGGAGAAATGATAGAATAAATGATGTAAGGAGAGGGATAAAATGAATTTACCAAATAAGATTACTATATTAAGGGTGTTTATGATACCGATTTTCTTAGTGTTTATGTTAATGGATAATATATCCTACGGAAATTACATTGCAGCGGCTATCTTTGTGGTAGCTAGCCTTACAGATGCATTGGACGGTTATATAGCAAGAAAATATAATCTAACCACTAATTTTGGAAAGTTTATGGATCCATTGGCAGACAAGTTATTAGTAAGTGCAGCTTTAATCTGTTTTGTTGCTATGCCAGAAGTAGGAATGCCAGTTTGGGCGGTTATCGTAATTATAAGTAGAGAATTTATTATCAGTGGATTCCGTTTGGTGGCATCTGATAATGGAGTTGTGATTGCTGCAAGCTACTGGGGCAAATTTAAAACCACAGCACAGATGGTTATGTCTGTCTTATTGATCGTAAACTTAGATGGAACCATTATGAATCTATTAGAGCAAATATTTATTTATCTATCCGTAATTCTTACTATCATTTCATTGGTAGATTATTTATATAAAAATAAAGGCGTACTAAAAGAAGGAAAATAACTAACACAGTGTGCATCAGTACGCAGATTGGAGTTTGTATGGTTGTAGAATTAATTAGTGTAGGAACAGAACTGTTACTTGGCAATATTGTTAACACCAATGCAGCATATTTGTCACAAAAATGTGCCGAATTAGGGTTGTCTCTTTATTATGAAGTAACGGTTGGAGATAATGAGGAACGTGTTTGCGATGCCATAAAAACAGCTTTATCAAGATCGGATATTGTGATGTTAACTGGAGGCCTCGGGCCGACCAAAGATGATTTAACCAAGGAAATGGCGGCTAAGGCAGCAGGGTTATCTTTGGTAGAAGATGAGCATACAAGAAAACGAATCGAGAATTATTTTAAATCCATCCATATGAGTGATGTAACAGATAATATCTGGAAGCAAGCAGTTGTATTGGAAGGTGCTATTGTGGTAGACAATCATAATGGA
>JAEZUR010000014.1 GCA_023420935.1 Bacillota bacterium
CTACGAACTTCATCCAAGCGAGAGCGTGTTGCGAATCAGATTATATTGTGTCTCACTGTATTATAGACATACCTTGTGCAAATTGACTCACCAACATCTTCAATTCGACTCACATACATCTTCATATCAAATAGTCAAACTATTTATTCGTATCCTGTTTCGGAATAGCCACATCTGCCTTACTCCCAAGCGTAACACTAACTTCTTTTTCATTATATTGCCCATTCTCAAGAACCTTAATCGTAAACTTAGCTACTGTTCCTGCTTTGGTATAAGAAAGCTTTGTTTGAAGCTCTTCCATCGTAGCAATCTCATTTCCATTAAAACCTGTTATGATATTTCCTACAACCAATCCAGCTTTCAGGGCTGGTGAATTATCAGAAACTTGACCGATATAGATACCAATAGGCATATTAAATCTTTCTGCATATTCTGCTGTTACATCCTGACCTACGATTCCTAAATAAGCCTGTTGTGATTCTGGTATTTCTTCGCGGTTCATTAAATCATTGATAATAGGTACCGCTTTTGAGATTGGAATCGCATATCCCATACCTTCTACTTCTTCTGATGCATATTTCACAGAATTAATTCCGATTAATTCTCCTTTGGAGTTTAATAATGCTCCACCACTGTTACCAGGATTAATCGCTGCATCTGTCTGTAATAATTTCATAGAAGAATCTTCCACTGCAACGGTTCTATCTTTTGCACTAATATACCCTACTGTAACAGATTGTCCGTAACCAAGTGCATTTCCTATGGCGATTGCCATTTCTCCAACCTTCACAGCATCTGAATCGCCTAACGTAGCAATCTTAATCTTATTTTGGGTATCATCGGATAAGTCTGCTAATTTAACAGAAACCACTGCTAAGTCTGCCGATGAATCAGTACCTTTTACGGTAGCAGCTGCTACTTTTTCATCCACAAATGTAACTTCTACTTTTGTCGCACCTTCTACTACGTGATTATTGGTTGCAACTAAAACCTCATTCTTATTCTGACCAATAATGATACCAGATCCGCTGCCCGTTGCCTGATTCTCATGCACTTGCCCAAATATATCCATCTGATTCTGAGTAGATGTACTTGTTATGGAAACGATAGATGGCATTACATTTTCAACCACACTTGCTACATCACCAGATCCAGCATTGGCAGTATTAGTAGTTGTAACTGCATCTACTTCATCACTTTTCTCGTTGGTTACTAAAGATGTATTATCAATATCTTTGTCAGATGATCCCTCAATTACATTTTTACTAGGAGTTCTGAAACGATCCGTTGCATAATTATATCCTTGAAAGCTAATTCCACCAATTAATCCAAATACAGCAGCATAAACAGTTAGTTTAAGAAAACCCTTGCTTTTTCTTGGCTGTTTAGGTTCTTTCCCGCCTCCGACTTCTTGTTCAGAAATAACTTCTGAATCAATGGTTGTATGATAAGTTTGGTTGTTTTCATTTTGATATTCATTGTACATAATGTATTCTCCTTTCAACTTCTGATTTATTTGATATCTAGAGTTTAACAGGAAATTATGTACACTTTGTGTTCTAATTCTGAAAAAAATGTGAAGAAGATTAAACTTAAACCGTAGGGTAATTGCCAAGCATCATTAAACTTACCGCCTCTTCTTGAATGCCATTGATTGCATTCTTCACACCAGGGTCAGAAAGGTTTCCTTCAAAATCAACGAAAAAGCGATACTCCCACTTCTTTCCTAAGATTGGCCTGGACTCAATCTTAGTCATACTTAGATTATTATAGATAAAATGTGACAGCATATTAAATAATGTTCCACTCTCATGAGGAAGTTCAAAACAGATACTGACTTTATTGGCTTTCTCTAAATACATTTTCTTGCTTGAAATGATTATGAATCTAGTAGAGTTGGTATCATCAAAATTAATATTATCCGCAAGAACTTCTAGTCCATAATACTCTGCTGTTCTTCTACTTGCAATGGCTGCCTGAGATGGATCTTGATCCTTTAATACCTTTTCTGCACTGGCAGCTGTACTTAAGTAATCAATCTTTTGGATATAATTATGTTCCTCTAGAAACTGAGCACATTGCATCAATGGCTGTGGATGAGAATAAACTTTCTTAAGTTCCTCTATCTTGCTTCCCTTTAGTCCCAATAATACATTATGAATTTTAACTACATGTTCACCAACAATATAATTATCATAATCCACTAACAGATCATAGATATCCGTAATTCCTCCTGTGGAAGAATTCTCTATAGGTAACACACCATAATCTGCCTTACCGTCTTTTACCGCTTGCATAACACCCTTAAAAGTCAGCTCATTAAAATTATCAATTTCTTTTCCAAAATACTCTTCCATAGCCTGTTCCGTATAAGTTCCCTTGGCACCAAAGAATACCACTTTGGTCTTATCGTTCCTACTCAACTGATTTATTCGTTCAAAAGACAGGTCACTACTGTAAGTATCAATTAATCCATATTGAAATTTTCTACTCATAGACATAATTTGCGTAAACAATTCACGTATTCCATGACGATTAAACTCATTACTAGCTAAACTGGTCAGAACCTTTAATTTTTCAGTTTCTCTCTCTTTATCAAATACTTTCTTCCCTGTTTTACTTTTATATTCAGCTACTTCCTGTGCCAATTCCATTCTATTTTCAAATAATTTTACAATTTCCCGATCTATTTTATCAATTTTTGCTCTACTCTCTTGTAAATCTAACATATATACTCCTTCTGCCCTCCAAGGCCTTGTATTCATAGAAGCACTTTGGGCTACTAAAGAGTAAAAGTGCTTTTTTGATATTATATAATACTACTCTTAATGTTTCAAGAAAAATGATATTTATTGCTATTTATTGGAGATAATACTATAATATAAGTATATAAATTACATAGGAGATGGTATTTATGAAAAAGAGACTTGTGCTTATTTTAATACTCATTATTTTTGTCATAGGCGCAATATTAACTTATCTTAGTAATAGAACAGCATATAATCCGGATGGTACCGTAGGAAACTCCTCTGGTAATCTATTAAATGGAGGACTTTTTTGTGAATATAACAATAAGGTATACTTTAGTAATCCCAATGATGGAGGTTCCTTATATGTAATGGATCAAGAAGCAAAAAACTATAAGAAATTACATACGGACAAAGTATCCTATCTTAATGTAGCCGGTAAATATATCTTCTACTGCAGAAAGAATAATGAACGGGAAGAGAGCTCCGCTGATTTCTTTCTCTTTAATAATACTGGAGTTTATCGTATTAACAAAGATGGAACTGGATTTATCACATTAAGTTCTGAACCAGCCGATACGGTAAGCTTAGGCGGCAATTATGTTTATTATCAACACTTTGATCAAGAAATTGGAATGCAATTATTTAAAGTAAAATTAAATGGTAAAGAGGAGTCATTAGTTCTAAGGGATCCAGTATCCCCTCATGCGATACTTGGAAATACTCTTTATTATACCAATATCGATAAAAATCATAACTTAAAAGCAATGGATTTAACAACTGGAAGATCTAAAACACTATACGACGGAAACAGTTCCAGCTGTCTCGTTACAGATCGTTATATTTATTATCTTTCCAATACAGATAACTATGCCATTGGTCGTGTGAACTTAGATGGTTCTGATCCAACCATAATTGTAAATGAACGGTGTGCAACCTTTAATCTTAGTCCAAGTGGAAAATATCTATATTATCAAGTGGATGATGGAGAAAACAACAGAATTTGCATGATGAATGTGGAAACACAGGATTCTAAGACTATTTTAGAAGGTGATTTTAATCACATTAGTACGACGAGTAATTATGTATTTTTCCAAAAGTTTAATTCCAACGAAACATACATTATGGATACAGGCAGCGAAGGCACTGTAACCGCCTTCAACCCACCTATTCTTGAAGATTAATGATTCCAATTCATAAACTCACTTGACTTATGACATCAACCATCAGTCTATAATTTGTTTCGTAACTCCATAACTGTTTGTTCTAGCACCGGATGCTTTTGCTCTGGTGCTATTTTTGATAAAGGTTCTAGTACAAATTCCCGTTTGTGCATCTCTGGGTGTGGAATCGTTAATGTATCAGAATTAATAATCTTTTTATCATAAAATAGAATATCTAGATCAATGGTTCTAGGACCCCAGTGTATCATTCTTTCTCTCTTTAACGCTTTCTCAATCTCATGTAGAAAGGTTAATAATTCATCTGGTGTTTTTAATGTACGAAGTTCCAGAGCCCCATTTAAAAAATCATCTTGTTCCACTTCTCCTACTGGTTTCGTCACAATAAAATCGGAAACCTTAGTAACAATGCATTCGTCGTCTTCATTGAGATAACGGATAGCCTGATTCAGATTTTCCTCTTTATCACCTAGATTGGAGCCGATTCCTAGATATACCCGGTGCCATTTGCGTTTTGCTTCCACAGAAACTGTATCAATTGGTAAAAGAATCGGTGCCCATGGTTTCTTTACTTTTAATTTAATCTTTTCTATCAGGGGAAATGCTACTAAAATATCATGAGCCATATGTTCAACAACTGCTTCAATTAATTTATACATGTTGTTTTCCATAAACTTCTTAATGAAATGTGCAACCTCTGCATAATTAATGGAATCTACAATATCATCTGTTTTTCCGGATTTATGAATATCTGTATATAACGTTGCCGACACCAAGAATTTCTGACCCAAAATATTCTCTTCCTTTAGAACACCATGATAACAATAAACCTCTAAATCTTTTATCTTTATCTTATCCATTGGTTCCCTCCTTATCTTCATACAAGATAGCTTCTGTCATGCGGATTGCCCTTACATTGCCAAGTACATTATGAACCCTAACAAAATGACATCCTTTGGTTACTGCTAGTACACTGGTTGCAATAGTACCTTCTTCCCGCTCTGTGACAGGTAAATCAAGGGTTAGTCCAATGACAGATTTTCTTGAGGTTCCGAGTAAAATTGGCATATCAAAACTCATGAAATCCTCTAGATGGCGGATCACCTCTAGATTCATTTCTCTTGTTTTGGCGAAACCGACGCCTGGATCTATGATTATTTTATCTTTTGGGATTTCATGTTTAAAAGCAATCTGTATCGATTCTTTAAGATCAGATAACACATCTTTTCGAAAATCCGTATAATTCTTATCTTCTCGATTGTGCATCAGGCATACAGCAACATTATATTTTTTAATCACCAATGCCATCTCTGAATCATATTTTAATCCCCAGATATCATTTACCAAATCAGCACCTGCTAAGATTGCAGCTTCAGCCACTTTACTTTTATAGGTATCAATAGAGATAGGAATGTCACACTGTTCCTTTATTGCCTTTATAATGGGTACGACTCGGTTTATCTCCTCCTCATCGGAAATCTGAATATACCCTGGTCTGGTAGACTCACCGCCAACATCAATAATATCTGCACCTTCCGCTATCAACCTTTTGGCTTGTAATACGGAGTCTTCCATATTGTTATAATTACCCCCATCCGAAAAGGAGTCTGGAGTTACATTTAAGATTCCCATCACATAGGTTTTCTCACCAAAGATAAACTCCTTTGTACCAATCTTCATACTTTTTATCATCTCTGTATCACTCCTACCAAGTTAGTCTCTGATTCTTCTTATCGTCAGACCAATTACAGCTATCCTCTTCCCTACAAGTAAAACAATTTCTGGATAATTTATCTGCTTGATATATAATCTTATCAAGTTCATTGATTCCCATGGATTTCTTTCTATGATGAAAGATTGCCTGCACTATTTGATGTATCTCATCCTGGTCATATCCGCAGTTCTTTAAAATAGGTTCTGCCATCGTTGCACTTGTTTCATTATGTGGAAGTTGTTTCTCATATTGTAGGTATTTCCCTATATCGTGAAGTAGGGCAATGGCATAAATAATATCCTTTTCTATGCCAAGCCCCTTTTCTAATGAAATAATATATGCAATTCTTCCAACATCTAACTGATGTGTTAATCCATGTTTACAATAAGTACGATCTGATTCCCATTTATTTAGCTCTTCCATAGCAGATTGATAGATAGGATGATTGATGATCTGATTCATTCGATCCATAATTACTCTCCCTATATAATCATATTAATGTATTAATTGAAAAAATGTATTCTTTAAGGATTCATCTTCTTCAAATTTCCCTCTGGTAATAAAGGTTACTGTCTTAGTCCCTGGCTTCTTTACTCCGCGCATAGTCATACACATGTGTTCTGCTTCAATCATAACCATGACTCCCTGTGGCTGTAAGTATTGCATAATATCATCTGCAATCTGCGCTGTTAGTTGTTCTTGTATTTGTGCTCTTCTCGCATATACTTCAACTGTTCTTGCCAACTTGCTGATACCAACCACTTTTCCATCCGGTATGTAAGCAATATGAACCTTTCCGTAGAATGGCAACAAATGATGTTCACATACAGAATAAAACGTAATATCTTGTTCTAACACCATCTCATTATTGCCTGCATGAAATGTTTTAGATAAATGTTCTTTGGCATCCTGTCCAATTCCTGCGAACAATTCCACACACATAGCACTAATTCGCTTGGGTGTATCTTGTAAACCTTCTCTTTCTACGTCTTCGCCAATTCCCTCTAGAAATAACCGAACTGCTTGTTCAATCTTTTGTTCATCTATCATAATCATCGTCCTTCCACGAAGCTAATCAACTTTTTTGATAGCATTATAACATTGGTTTACTACATTTACAACCTCTCCAAGATATGACAAAGATCCAAAAGCAATAATTACATCCTCTTTGGTTGTATTTTCTTTCACTAATTGGAAAGCTTTCTCTACATTATGTGCATTTGTAACCTTATTACAATACTTGCTTGCAACCAGTGCTAATTCATCGGATGATAACGCTCTTGGATTATCCGGTGTGATGGTAATTATCTCGTAAGCAAGATCTGCTGAATTGGACAATATGCTCTCATAATCCTTATCTGCTAACACACCTACGATATAATAGATCCTTCGTCCATGAAAATATAATTCAATCGACTTTCTTAACGAACCAGCTGCTGCTTCATTGTGTGCACCATCAATTAATATAATGGGATCCTTATGAATAACCTCCAATCTTCCTGACCAGGTTGTCTTTTGTATTCCCTTGTATATATGATACGTCGTGATAGGATATCCAACCTTTTGCAATAAGAGTGCTGTTTCTATGGCTACTGCAGCATTTTCAACCTGATAATCGCCAAGAAGGGTAGTCTTAATCTCGTTCAACACACCATAATCCATACTGATACCATCTACAGTATGTGTAATATTCGTAATCTTACTAAAATCAGCATACGTGACATTGGTTTGTTTTAGAGATGCTTGCTGAT
>JAEZUR010000077.1 GCA_023420935.1 Bacillota bacterium
TCCGGGTAGGGGTTCAAGTCCCCTCAACTGCATCCTTATTAATCAAGGGTTCTAGAGTTTTCAACAAACTCTAGAACCCTTGATTTTTTGTGTTTGGAATGCAATTGGAATGCAACGGGAAAAAACAGGACATAATTTTGTTGTTTTTAGTAATAATTTATAGACCAAACTCTTGTTTAAGTATTTCTACTATTTCCTTAGCCGATTCCTTATTAATATGTAAGACCTGACTTGCTTTTCCTGAATCCTTTCTGCCTCTAGACCCAAAAGTAGAAAAAGCCACAAATTTTTCTCCTTTCAAAATATCAACATTATAAATACATTCAACATCAGTAATGTTATTTTTTACTTTCCCTATACCTTTCTCGAAGGAAATAATTTTTGCCATGATTTCATCTCCAATCTCTAAGAATAAAACGGTATCAAAATTTTAGAAATAAAACTTCCTTTACAACTTCCTTTACTTTGCAGATATAACACGAGTAATTTCATCTAAAAAAACAGATTCTTGAATGTCCTGAACAGTATCTAAATTACAATCATACTCCGCATTGGTCACACCTGTCGGTGTTTGTTCTTCAAATTTAGGAACATCATCTGCTATGAACACTTTTCTTTTGGCTAGGGTAATATATTCATTGAATCTAAACTCTTTTAGCCGTGATTCCGATGTATTTTTAGTGTATCTGTCAATTATCAGTATTTTTCTTGGGTCATCTTGTATTAATGGTTTTGTTTGATTTATCAAATCCGATAACGAAAGACCTTCATCGTCATGTCGAAGCATATAGGAAACAATAAAAATATCATAGACTTCGTTGAGTAATTGTTCATGCCTAAAATGATGTTTCCTCTCATTCTTTAACGTTGATTTAACCTCTAATTTCATAACATCGCTTATCGAAAAATCAAACTTCATACGGTCTTCCGACTGCCAGTATCTACCTAAATTGCATTTGTCTTTGTAGGACCATATCGTAAACAATTCTGCATACAGTCCTTGAAGTTCATTATCGGAAGGTTCAATTGTGTTTGCAAAAAACGCTGACAAAATTGAAACTGCTTCAAGTATGGCCTCTTCTTGGTCATCCTGCTTGCTTGCCTCAACAAATAAAGGACATAATTCTAAAAAGATATCCTTTTCTTTTTGAGAGTTGGAAAAACAACGAATAATATGAACTGTATTTTCTTCTATTACACCATTAATAAGGTATTTTACCCTAACATTGCATTCAACACTCAGCATCTTTGTTTTCTGTTTAAGTGGAACTCTATTGGGTTTATTTGATATACATACTACAACAGTGTGACCCACGTCATCAGTTCCAACGAATAACTTTTCTGTGTACTGAATCAGGTTCAAATCATGGGCATTTACAGTCGAACCAGAGAAATGCTCATGATACATAGAAATAATATCCATATGCCCATCCTCTCTCTCAACTTCTAATTACCAAATTAGTCAACTTCTCAACATATTGTTTTGGAATATATAAAGCTAAAGTAGGGCTAATAATACCAGAAACAGTGTCTTCGATCATATGGATTTGAAGTTGCATTGCATCTTCCTTTACAAACTGCTTTCTATCTCCTTCGTATACAGCTGGTTTAGAATAGTCGTCTGGGCGGCGACCTACCATATATTCCGGAATATCTCCGTCGTCAACTTTATGTTTAGATGTGCCCCCATCTCTCATCCATATTACATCAATCTGTGATTCGATTTGCTTTTTCTTTAAAAGGACAGCAAGCTTTCCGATAACTCCAGAATTAAGTTTTGATCCTTCCGGAAACAGAAATCGATCAAATATATCAGCTTTTACTAAGTCAAAGGAAATACCTTCAATAATCTTATAAGGCAATCCCTCACCATATTTAAGCGTAGTCAGTTGGCTATCATATGCTTTGCGGAAACTCTCCAGTATTGTTGTATTACTCCTAGCATATTGTTGATTAGATTGAAATGTTCTTTGCAAATTCCAAGGCTTGAATGCATAGTTCTCAGTATGGGCTATAGATGTTCTTGTCATACGCAAATCATCAGATAATACAAAAATCCTTGCTATGTCCTTAAATCTTCTTCCTTGAAGATTCGCTTCCCTTACCGTATCCCAGAGATCTTCTTCATGTTCTCGTATTTCTCTAAACTCTTTCACAATTTTCTTGACAGCAAAAATACGGCACAAATCCAGATACTTTATTTTATATCCAAACCATCGTGCCCTTTGTTGAATAGTATCAACCGTTGAAGTTCCCTTTGCAGTACGAATTATATATGTTATTGCTAATCCCTTTAGGGTTAATCCTCTTCCCAGCATTGCTCCTCCAACATATATGTTATAATCATAAAACTTATCGGCTCCGTTAGGAATGCTATCACCATTAACCATATGTAAACCGCAACACTGTATTGACCATAACGCCTTGTCTTCAATGGAATCAAATTGTGGCAAATCAATTGTTCCACTATTTTTATAACAGTTATATGCAGTTAATAATCTATTTCTTAGTGGCTGATATGCAATATCGTTTTTATTCATTGATAACAACTTCCATTGGTCAATCAGTTTTTTAGTTTTTTTCAATACCGCAGCATGATCGATCTTTAATTGACTGGGATGTATGAGCATAGAAAATTTATCTCCATTTTTTCTACCGCGTACTTCATAAATACCACATGCCACAAAAAACATTGCAAGTGAATCAAAAAAAGAATTTGGAATACCCTCATCCAACAAAGATGATTCCGTATCTGGTATCTCTATGGTATATTTTGAGTCTGCTGTATGGAATATATTTAAGCCACAATATCCTTTTCCCGGATCTACAAGTACGCCAAAATCTGGAGAAAGAATATCCATTGAACTAATTAAAAGATTCGCCTGCGGAGTGGCTGTAACAGACACAAAACAGTGCCTTCGCAAAGATGTTTTTAGTCCTTCAATCGCACGATAAGTTGAACTCTTCTTGCCCTTATTAATAAGAGTATTTAATGAAGCTTCATCACCTTCATCATCAATTATTAAAGTAGCCCGATTTGCTAGTAATCCACCATTGAAGATTTCCTTTTTAATAAAATCAATTTGTCCGGGAGTTTTTAAGGCAACTATTATAATCTTTTTACCCATTTTTATGAATTGAGTAATGTGTTCTTCCGTCAATTGACTTTTGTGCTCAGTCGTATTAAGCACAATTACATCTGACATTACCTCAAAATATTCTTTAATTCGATCACTATTCTGAGATACCAACACTTTCTTTGTACCTCCAAATACCACCACATGGCTATATCCATTATCAAATGCCAATGCTGTCAGTGCAATAAAGTTCGATGTTTTTCCGCTCTGAACTTTACCAATCACTATGCCAGTAAGTCGTCTTTCTTCATCTGTGTCAGGATTTGGACAAAATCCCAACACCTTAGCTGCATTATGGAGAATTATAGTCGCACCATCATCTGGAATACCATCAGCCAAAAGATAATTCTTAATAGCAGTCGCATATTTGCCGCTCAAATCAACCATCCATGAATTATCTTCAGTATTCTGATAATCCATACTAATAGAGGATGTGTTATTAGTCATTTGCAATATCTCCTTTACCAACTTCTTTAAGTATATCATTCATTTTCATACGTACCGCACCAGCAGGCACCATCCCATCAGTACTCGTAGCATATGACTCGATTTCAGCTAATGCTAAAGCAAAAACAAACTGCTCCATAACTGATAAAAAATCTGGTTCATCAATATATGGCTTAAAGAACGGATGTCTAATATTCCACTCCACATCATACTCATTTACTCCTTTTAATGTGATGTATAACCAATTCTGATAGGGATCATCTCTCTTTAGAATGAGATTGAAAACATACACTCCTGAAGGTGTTTCAAATGATATCTTTTTTCCGCTAGATCCCAGAACAATAATATCTTTACTATCATTTGTTTCGGGTTGTTGTGTTGATATTTCAGGTGAATCTACTGGGGTTGTGACACTTTGCTGTGTTGTTACAGACGAATCTACCTGGATTATTGCGCCTTGCTGAGTCACTATATTGTCTATTTGTTCGCTATCCTGAGATGGTTCTATTGTCTGCACCTGCACATTACCGATAACACCAGCATTAGAGAACGTGTTGACTAATGAGCTAATACCAACATCTATCGAAACTTTTTTGCCGACTCTGTATTCCTTTGCCTTTTTCTTGAATGCCTTACAGACCTCATTTAATTTTTCAATGAGATCATCTTCGAGTCCGTTATACCAGTCAAAAGCATCCTTCGTCTGAGTCACAGGCCAATCATCTAAATTTAATTCACCAAATAGTCTCTGATAAATAAAAGAATTTGGTTTTTCAAAAATTTCTTCCGGCCTATATGCATTTTCATAACCACCAATTATCACACGGCCACGCCTAATTAAAGCGAAACCAGCTGCAGATGTACTTGCCGTCTCTCTAATTGCAAAAAAACCTGTCACCTTTAATTCCTCACCTTTGTAAGGAATAGTAAAATCCACTTTATCCCTCCAAACTTTTACTGTTCCATCAGGCAATATCTCTGTTAATATCTCTGGATCCTCAT
>JAEZUR010000103.1 GCA_023420935.1 Bacillota bacterium
TTTGTTTTAGAGATGCTTGCTGATTTATAACTTCCCTTACCTCATCCACTTGTTGATAGGAAACTACAGGGCATCCATCTTTGATGATACCCGCTTTTTCATACGCAATTTTTGCTAAAGTATCTCCTAGAAATTGGGTATGGTCCATACTAATCGACGTAATCACAGAACATACAACATTGGATATTACATTCGTTGCATCTAGCCTTCCACCCAAACCAACTTCTAGAACCACTATGTTACAATCTTGATCAAGGAATTCTAGAAAAGCCAGAGCAGTCTCAATCTCAAAAATAGTAGGATGATGTAATCCTTCCACAAGCATGGAATCGGCAGCTTCTTTTATTATATTTAAGTGTTTCACGATAGAATCATTGGAGATCATTTTCGTTGATTTGGCATCGGTAATCTGAATTCTCTCCCAATAAGAAAACACCGCCGGTGAGCTATATCTTCCGACTTTATACCTTGCCTGAGCTAGAATAAAACTAATGTATGCTGCTGTAGAACCCTTACCATTGGTTCCGGCAACATGAATATAAGACAATTTATCCTGTGGATTGTCAATGCGTTTAAGAAGTTCCTTTATAGTTTCTAAGCCCAATTCACTTCCATATTGGCTCACCGTTTCTAGATACTTCATCGCAGATTTATAATCAATTATTTTTGTTTCTTTCATTTTATTGTCCTTATTTTTCGTCACAAACTTGGAAAATATAGAATTTCAAGTAATACGATTCCTCTGCTGCCCAAAGAATTGGATGATCTGGTGATTGAGTACGATATTCTACCTGACGAAGTCTTTTATGCACATTTTTTGCAGCTTGATTAATGGTTTCTGCAAATAATTCTGGTGTCATAAAATGAGAGCACGAACAAGTCGCTAAATATCCTCCGTCTTTTACTAATTTCATTCCTCGAAGATTAATTTCACGATATCCTTTGATGGCATTTTTAACAGAATTCCTAGATTTCGTAAATGCTGGAGGATCAAGAATAACAACGTCAAATTTCTCTCCCTGCTTCTCTAGTTCTGGTAACAGATCAAATACATCGGCACATTGGAACGTTACTACATTTTCAATCCCATTTAATATTGCGTTTTCTCTTGCTTGATTCACTCCGAGCTCAGATGCATCCACTCCTAATACGCTTTTTGCCCCTGCAATTCCTGCATTTAGAGCAAATGATCCCGTATGCGTAAAGCAATCTAGTACCTTTGCACCTTTTGACAGCTTTTTAATTGCTTCTCTGTTATATTTCTGGTCCAGAAAAAATCCTGTTTTTTGTCCTTCTTCCACATCTACAAGATATTTAACGCCGTTTTCGATAATCTCAACTTTTGTATCAAATGACTCTCCAATAAATCCTTTGACTCTCTCCATTCCCTCATTACTACGTACTTTTGCATCACTACGTTCATAAACACCTCGAATCGTGCATCCATCTTGCTCCAGTAAATTCTTAAGTTCTTCCACAATGGTATTCTTCATTCGATCAATCCCAAGCGCCAACGACTGTACGACTAGTACATCTGAAAATTTATCTATTACAATCCCAGGAAGGAAGTCTGCTTCTCCAAAAATCACTCTACAGCTACTGGTATCCACAGTCTTTTTGCGGTATTCCCAAGCGTCCTTAACGCGCATTTGTAGAAAAGCTCGGTCAATCTCTTGCTCTTTTTTTCTACTCATAATACGAACGGTTATCTTAGAATTCGTATTAATAAATCCTGTTCCCATAAAATATCCATCAAAGTCAAGAACATGTACTAAATCACCATTCTGAAATTCGCCTTCTATATTATCTATCTCATTGTCAAAAACCCACATACCACCTGATTTTAATGTTCTACCTTGTCCTTTTCTTAACTTTACAATTGCTTTTTCCATTACATATCTCCATTTCATTTGTTATACATCATATTTACATTCTTCTTACGTTACCATGTTTTTCAACTTCACATTTGCAAGCAAGTGAAGTTGTTTTACACATTATACTACATTATGATTAGGGAAATAAAGATAATTGTTCATACTCGTACCCTTTTCTGATAATTGATATAATATCCTGCATTCGATAAGCTATACCGTAACGATTGCATTCTTTTCGAAATACATTCCATAATTCCCTAGCTCTAGGTGAATTGCAGCTGTAGGTTGTTCCATATTGTTTGATATATTGTTCTCCTAAACCTGGAGATAATTCATTTATTTTACCTAGATAGTGTATTCTCTGATTCTGACGCAAAGTAACCCCAAAGCCAGGGTAGATATATTGGGCTCCACATTGATGGGATGCTTCTACAATGTTTATGATATTATCCACATCATCTTCCAAAAAGGGTAAAATTGGCATCATAAGAACTCCCGTTGTAATCCCTTTGGACGACAACTGTTCCATAGCTGATAACCTACTAGATGTTACACTTACATACGGTTCCACTTTTTTGCATAGTTGATCCTCAAATGCAGTTATGGTGAATTGCACCGTGACTGGCACTTGACTTTTCATTTCAGCTAAAATATCTAGATCTCTTAGTACCAGATCAGACTTTGTAGAAAAACCTACCCCAAAACCATACTCATGTAACAGTTTAAGACTCTCTCTAGTCACTTTACATACCTTTTCCATTGGATTGTAAGAATCACTCATTGCACCAATTCCCACCATACCCGTCTTTCTCTTCGCCTTTAATTCTCTCTCTAAGATTTCCAATGCATGTTCCTTAACTCTTACTGTATCAAAGTCATCAACATGATAACATTCACTTCTACTGTCACAATAAATACAACCATGGCTACAGCCACGGTAGAGATTCATCTTATATTTATATCCGAACCATCGGTTACTTTGATTATCGTCAATGTAACTAGATAATATTGTTTTTGTGGAAACTGTATTCATATATTCTCTTCTCTCTTACGCTCGAATAACTTGCATATTGCTGGTTTATCAAGTGATACACAATATAGTTTGATTCGCAACACGCTCTCGCTTGGATGAAGTTCGTAGTGGTACGTAAGGTTCTAAATGACAGAACCTAAGTACCCAATGTGGTCAACTTAAGGTTGACCATCTGAACCTTGAAAATTGAATAGTGAAATTGCACACATTACGTTGCAAAATATCGGCATTTTGCCGATTGACAGATTTGTAAAAATTTTGAAAGTCGCCT
>JAEZUR010000107.1 GCA_023420935.1 Bacillota bacterium
TTTCAATATTGTTTTAGTAACTTCAATATTCTCATGATGCGGCCACCCAGTGAGTTCGCTTATACCTTCAACACTAGCATACTCATAAAAGTCAAATATATCAGATTCTGTCCAATTTCTCATTATCAGTCTTTCGGTTTCTAATGTTTTCAAAATACATCTCCTTATATAAATACTCTCCAGTTGAACCTCAATACAAATATGACTGCTCTATCCATTTCAAAATTTACATAACGCAATCCGATAACACGAAAACACCAACTCTAAACGTAAATACCTACGATAACCAGCCCCGCTAGGTACGTGGAGCATGTTCCCCTAATGCACTGTTGGAAACACGCTATCCTAGATTTTGTGGGACAAAGGCGGACTGTCTTGTCCGTCATTGGCACTCAAAATCTAGGTTAGTGTGTTTCCATCTGTGTGTGAGGGAACATGCTCCATGTACCTAGCGGGGCGTCCCTCTTACATTAATTTTAGGTTTTTTATTCAGACTTCATCGCCTCAATCGCACTAATCTTCGTTGCACGTCTAGCTGGATAATACCCAGAAATAATCCCCACGCCCATTGCGAATGCTGCTGCTGCAATAGGTAACCAGATTGGTATCATAGAAACCTGTGACATTGCTTCTCCTGTGATGGACCCCGTTGATAGTAAGACTTGAAATAATGGACCGCCAAATTTGTTAATACAAAAGGATGCTATGTAACTTAGTATAATCCCAATGATTCCACCGATTAAACCTATCATACCTGCTTCAAATAAGAATAATTTCTTTATGTCGGTTATTACACAACCCAGAACCTTCATAACACCAATTTCTTTGGTTCGTTCGTAGATTGACATAACCATGGTATTAGCAATACTGATTGCAGATACTAACATGGCAACTGCTCCTACACCACCTAGTACCATTTGAAGCATATTAGAAGTCTGTTGCATCGGTTCAAACATACTGTTTAAACTGGTTGTCTGAAATCCTAACTCTTTAATCTGCTCCTGTACTTTCTTCACATTTTTTACATTATCTACATTGATCTTAATCTGATCATATGCTTTCAAAGCTTTTAGAGCTTTATTACGATCCACTTGCTTTAAGGTTTTCACGAATTCAGAATAATATCTTTTATATAGATTAATATCCATATAACAACTCCAATCGTATCCCTCAAAACTACCTGTTTGCTCCATTAAAGCAATATCATCTATAAATATTTTTTTTGGTTTTGCTTTCTCATCTTTCTGAAATTCGTAGTCATTTATCATAAAAAACATTTTATCTTTTGTTGGATCTATGGTGATAGGCTTATAAAAGGAACTCGTTGGGTTATAGAAATTAAGCAGAGAATCGCTACCAAATATCAAAGTTTTCGGATTTGCTTCATCTGGATATTCTCCGTATGTTAATGCTGGAAAACCAAAGCCCTCTAATGTACTTAAGTCCATAGCATATACTTGACAATTACTTTGATAACTCTTACAGAACAAGTCAAGGGATGCTTGATATACAGGGGTTACCGTCTTCACGTGTTCCAACGCGCGAATGGATTCCACTAAGGAATCATCCATTTTCTGAACATAGGAATCAACATAATTTCCTTTGTCATCCATCACGTCAGCATATTGATTCACGGTTACCGTGGTTAGACTACCAAGCTCCATAACTTGCTTCCGAAAATTCGTATTCATTCCAATACCTATGGAAATCATAACTACAATAGAAATTGTACCAATAACTACACCCACAACAGTTAGTGCAGTTCTGGCTTTTCTTCTGCTTAAGTTACGCAATCCCATTCGAATCAGATCACTAATCCTCATACACTTCAATTCCTTTTTTAATTTTTTTCTTTGCAAGAAGGATACCAATTAAACTGCCTATCACTAAACTTGCAATTGAAATCCCAATGACGAAAAACCAATTAGACAAAAGTGGATCTTTGACAGGAGCACCCATCATACCTTCATCTACTATACCTGGATCACCGCCTTCTACGGGAGCCATATTTCCACCTACTACTACTGCTTTATTTTGCATTAGAGTACTTGAACCACCTATATCTGCTGCAGCATAAAGAACGCTTACGTTAAATCCTTGATCGATTATGATTGTCATACTATCTTCTCCCATTCTAATTCAATTCTTCTTCTTTTTTATGTAATTTCGCTTTATATACTCCGATAATTACTTTACGAACAATAACAATACTTGCTATAAAAATAACTACTTGAATTACGATGAAGATTGGGAGCTTCACAATTTCCTTTTTGGCTGCCGGAATTTCAGGCATTTCTCCTCCCATATTTCCTGCATCTACAACAACTGGTGCAGCAACAAAAGCCTCAAATTCTGTTGGAACTTCTATACTATTTCCATTACTGTCTTCGTATGTAATGATTAATGTACCTTTACCATTGGCATTTTCAATATTAGGAGTTAACTCCATCTCATGATTACCACCTGTACCTGCCTCTACATTACCAATAAATAGAGTTTGCTGCGTTGGAGTAAAGTCAGTGCTTTCAACCCTAGCCGTGACATTACTTAATACTGACTTACCCATGTTATAAAAATCAAAGCTCATATTCGTTGGTGTATATGCGGTTGGTGCTTCCCAAGTTCCTACGATAATATTACTAACGGTAGGTCTTGAATTCTCCATAACGGATAGGTTAATAATTTGTGATATAGTAAGTCCTGTGGAAATTTGATTTTCTAGTTTTTGCATTCCTTCATATTCATATTCGAAGTCAATTTTTAGAGGATATGCTTTAGTGACACAATCTGCTTTTACTCTTAACTCTATCTCTTTATGTACGGTTTCTCCTGGTTTAACGGAAGATAGGTAGAAGCTATTACTTCCCTTG
This sequence comes from Bacillota bacterium, assembly GCA_023420935.1. Lineage (GTDB taxonomy): Bacteria > Bacillota > Clostridia > Lachnospirales > Lachnospiraceae > Mobilisporobacter. The sequence goes on from JAEZUR010000107.1 coordinate 2,871, forward strand.
GTTACAGAGAATACATTCTCTTCTGATGACAACGTAACCTTTATGTTATTCGCACTTAATGAATTATGCGTATTAAAGATATCAAAGGAAAATACAAAGGTTTTTCCAGCTTTAATATCCTCAGTATCTGTTTTAAAATCACTAATAATTAATTTTGGCACTCCTGCAGATTCCTCTTTTGGATTGGATACATTTAAGACATATACTTTTGATACCTCCGTGGGAGCATACACCTTTCCATCCTGATCTTTATAAGAGAACTGTAGATCGATCTCATTTAACCCTTCGACAACTTGTTTTGAAACTGTAAATTTCATTGTTATTTTCTTGGTTTCACCAGCCGCAATTAATTTAACGTATTTATATGGTTCTGCATTTTTAGGACTAAAAGTCGTAGCTGTTAGGTTGGTTGGTGTTATTTTAATTTCTTTCATATCCACATCGCTTTTATTTTTAATATTAAAGCTAATGCTTACGCTACCTCCAGCCTTTGGAACGCTTGGCGATTGGGTTACATCACTAATCACTAAATCTGCTGTAATTCCATCTGTTGATTTCATTTTTAATGGAATATAAACATTTGTTGTCTCTGTTTCGTATGCTTTTCCTTCGGAGTCTTTAAATACAGTCTTTATTGTTAGTGTCTTTACTCCACTAGTAGCAGCCTCAGAAACCTTTACAGGGATAATGAGAGATTTCGATGATCCACTGCCTAGATCACCAATTATTTTCTTCTCCGTAGTATAGCCAGGCAATATTCCATCTGCTGTGTAACCTTCCACAGAGATGTATGCACTATAAGCTGTAAGAGCTCCTTGATTTCTTGCTGTTAGTGAAATATCAAATTCTTCTCCTGCTGCTAAATCATCTTTGAAAAACACGTTATCAAAGGCGATGCTTGGATTTGATTTCTCCTGGGTTACCTTCACAATGACAGGTGCCACTAAATTAGTTGTAACGACTGCGCTATTATCACTATTGAGAGCAGTGAAACTAAAGTACAGTTTATAAGTACCTATTTTAGCACTATCTTTTACTTTCATCGTAAAATTAAGATAGGTTGTAACACCACTGATATCCGTTACGCTATTCATATAATCAGTAGATAAAGTAATCTTAGAGGTCACCTCTAAAGGTGCTCCTGTGGTATCAACATTAATATATGGTTTAACGATTAATGGATAATCTCCGATTGCTTTTACTGGTATTTTCAAAGTAAACTCTGTACCTGGAGTTACATTATATGGTTCTATGTCCTGGCTTAAAATTACATTTCCTTGTTTGACTGGATCTCCAGTTGGTTCGCCCTCTGCCTGCACCACCATCTGCTTTTGAGCACCGTTAAATGCTACAATCATTGTTAGAACTAATATACTTAATAAAATACCTTTAATTTTCTTCATCATGTTCTCCTTCTCCCACTGTTTTGCTAACTTCTTTTACTTCTATACTTTGAATCTTTCCATCCAGAATATGTATAATCTTGTCTGCGTAATCAGCCAGACGTGGGTCATGGGTAACCATAACAATAGTCTGGTTATTATCTCTTGCAATCGTTTTGATTAAATCCATAACTTCCATTGCTGTCTTGGTATCTAAGTTACCAGTAGGCTCGTCTGCAAACACAATCTCTGGCCTTGCAACAAATGCTCTTGCAATGCCGACTCTCTGTTGCTGTCCTCCACTCATTTCTTTTGGTTTATGCTTTAGCCTGGAACCAAGGCCTACTTTAACCAGCATGTCTTTTGCAAGTTGTTTGCGTAGCTTAGTTCGTACTCGCTTAAAAATCAATGGAAACTCAACATTTTCTAGTGCCGTCATGGAATCCATTAAATTATAGGACTGGAAAACGAAACCTAGGTAACGTTGTCTGAATTTAGCCAGCCCACGCTCACTCATCTTTGGTATATGTTTTCCTTTTATTATAATCTGTCCGGATGTTGTCTTTTCAATGCCAGCCATAAGATTTAATAAGGTTGATTTTCCTGATCCAGAGGTACCAAGGAGACAGCAAAACTCACCTTTATTTATCTCAAAACTCACATCATCCACTGCACTAATTCGCTCAGAACCCATCCGGTAGATTTTACGAACATTTTTTACTTCAATAATCTTTTCCAGTTCATTTTCCAACTCCACACCTCTTTACACAATATGCCTATTTTTACATATAATACTACTATGAAAATCTTACTTTAAGTCTATGAAATTTCTTACAAATTTCTGAATTATTCATACTAGCTTCCAACTGTGTTAATATATGTCCCAATATAACAAAAAAACACCTTTTAATCTTTCTATATTGACTAAAAGGTGTCTATCGTTTCATAAATAATTCTATTTTTTCTTGGGTATTTCTTCTACTTTTACCTCTTTGGGATGCTGCTTTTGTTCTATTCGGTAATCAATGTATTTTACAAATAAAACTTTTAGGAATGCTCCAACTGGAACAGCTAATAACATACCTAGTAGTCCCCCAATTGCACTACCAAAGATCAGAGAAACTACGACTAATAATGGATGAATATTAATATTTTGACTTAATAGTCTTGGTCCAATGACATTACCATCTATGGTCTGAATAATAAATAGTAATATTATACCAATAATTAATTGTTTGTACTGGCCGTTTAATAAGCATACAGTGATGGTTCCGATATAGGCTATAATCGGTCCACAGTAAGGAATCATATTACCAATACCAGCTAAGATACCAATCACTAATGCAAACTTCACATTAATTACAGATAGTGCAATACTAATCAGTACCATCATAACAAATGCATCCATTAATTGACCTCTGATATATCCAGAAAAAACAGTGTCTGCATCAGTAATAAAACCACGAAGACGTTTATTAGTCTTATCACCGCATAAAGCATGAAAAATCTTGCTAATATATGCTTTCATCATCTTACCATCAATTAAGAAGTAAATGCATATGATTAACGCAAATACAAACGTAGATAAATAACCTGAAAAATTAGTAATTGAACTAATTGCTGACATAGCAACATTCTGTATTGCTGTTAACGCATAGGTCCCCACTTGCTTTACATACTGAGACAATTCTGCTGATTGAATATCTAGTTGACCCATTTTATCTGTGATCATATTAATAAAATCTTGAATAATAGTCTTATATTCATTGGCTAACACAATAATATCATCAAAGTTTGCTACTCGAAGCTGATTCGTTACGCTAAATACTAAAATTGAGATAATCGACGCTAATAGAAAAAATAATCCTAGTATTGTAGTTAATACCGCATAAGACCGGCATGAGCTCTGTCTCTTTTTTAAAAATTTTATCTTTTTATACTTCTCTTCTAAAAAGTCAACCACAGGTTCTAGTAAATATGCAAATACGAAGCCAATAATCACTGGTTTAATCACAGCTAAGAGCCAACTAAGTTTTTCTAATATCTCATTTAAAATAATTGGAGCATTTTTTGCCACCAAACTAAAACAATAGATTACCATTGCTGTTATAATGACATATATAGATATCTGCGTGTACTTTTTATTCGAATTGTTCATAAATCGCATAGATGGGTTCCCCTAACTGTTTTTATTCTAAAGTTCTAAAAATGCCTTGATACATGCAACTGTGTGATCAATTCCCCCAAAGTCACTGCGAATAGACAAATGATAGTTATTTACATTACCCCATTTCTCACTAGCATGATAATTATAATAATTGGCTCTGCGTTTATCATACTTAGTTACATTCTCTGTTGCTTTTTCTTTCGGCAGATTATATAACTCAATCGCCCGATTGGTACGATACGCAATTTCTGCACAGATGAAAATATTTACTACATTTGGATTATCCCTTAATATATAGTCTGCGCAACGACCTACAATAATACAAGGTCCTTCTTCTGCCACCTTACGAATCACATTGGATTGTGCTAGAAATATTCTATCATCTAAGGATAAATTAGAAAATCCAAAATCTTGATTCCCGTAAGCACTCATCCCCATTGCAATGGAATATAGCAAACTATTGGTTGCTTTTTCTTCAGCACGTTCAAATGCTGCTTCTGCGAATCCACTCTCTTTTGCTGCTCTAGTTATTAATTCATTATCATAAAATGGTATCTGAAATAGCTCTGCAAGTTTCTGACCAATCTCCCTGCCACCACTTCCGTACTGTCTGCTGATTGTAATCACCTTATTCATACTAATTCCTCCATTCCCAATTCTTAAGCCCTTTTAAATGAGTAAAACTTCTAATAATAAGTCACTAAAAGTAATGTAACTTCCTTTGTTTATTCTATTTGTACATTTATTATACCATAACCTTATATATAATTGTAGGCTTTAAACTGATTATAATCTAAAATTTCATTATTCTACCAGTATAGAATAGAATTTTTCGAATGTCTGACCTTCCAACAGAGTATTCCCCCACTCTCTGTCTGATAGACTTCCTTCAAAATTATCTTTATCACATCTTCCATACCAAGGTTCGATGCAGATAAATGGTGCATTCTTTTTGGCAGGAGACCATACCCCAAATAAAGGCGCATCAAAGCTTACTGTTATATATGGTTTCTTATCAGGGTTCAATAAAGACACTTTCCCAGTTTGATTACCTTCAATCACCAAAGCATCCTCATCAAATAAATGTTCCGTAATTGGAAGAATACCCTTATTTAAAGCTAAGGTCTCTGTACCTTCTATTGCTAATCCATTTTCATTTATCTTTCTACACTCTATAGTTTCACATCCTGCAAACTCAATATTATAATCAGTTTGATCTCCTTGATGAACTAGAGGACACATAAATGCAGGGTGACCCCCAATAGAAAAATACATCGTCTTATCGTCTAAATTTATTACTCTCCAGAATACTTTGACAGCACTGCCTTCTAATCCATACCCTATCTCCAAAGCAAACTCAAAAGGATAAGCTTTTCTTGTCTCTTCATTTGCCTCTAATCGAAAGAAAATGCTATCCTCACTTTTCTTAATAACATGAAACTCCATATCTCTTGCAAATCCATGTTGGGACATAGAATATGTGTTACCCTCATATGTATACTGTTGATTATTCAGACTTCCTACAATTGGAAAAAGGATAGGAGAGGAACGTTTCCAGTACAGCGGATCTGCATTCCATAAATAATTAACTCCTGTTTTATTACTTTGTAGCAACGTTAATTCTGCACCAAGTTCATTCACTTCAATGGTTATATCTTGATTTTTTAATCTATGTTTCATTTTGGACACCCTCCTTTATTCTAAAAAACCTATGAGCTACTGTCTTACAGATTACTCATAGGTTTTTCTATCATTTATTTTCCTTCGTATTTAATCACGGAAACAACATCATATCCTTCTAGCTTCTCTCGTCCGTTAAGACCTTCTAATTCCATTAAAAATACTATTTTAACAATTTCACCACCAAGTCCTTCTACTAATTTAATAATAGCTTCAATGGTTCCACCTGTTGCAATTAAGTCATCAATAATTACTACTTTACTTCCTGGCTTAATGGAATCTTTATGCATTTCAATAATAGCAGTGCCATATTCTAAATCATATTCCATTTCCACTGTTTCACATGGTAATTTACCTTTTTTTCGGACTGGAACAAATGCCTTATTTAAATTATACGCAATTGGTACACCAAAAATAAATCCTCTGGATTCTGGTCCTAATACAATATCAAAATCTACACCATCCAAGTTAGCTTGCATCTGATCGATTGCCATTTTAAGACTATCCTTATCCTGCAAAACACTTGTAACATCACGGAAAACAATTCCTTCCTCTGGAAAATCCGGTATACTTCTTACATAATCTTCTAATTTTTTCATGGAATTCGCTCCTTATCTTTCATCCAAATAGGAAAAACACGCATATCTAGCATGCTAATCCGTTCTACAGTATTACTCACAGCTAATCATTATAACAGTATTTTATACAAATTTCAACGATAATTCTGAACTATTATTTGTATATTCTCATACCCATTGTATTCATTTATACTTGGATAGTAAATCATATCTAAACAGATTGGATTCTGTTTGCCAAGATACAAATCTTCCAAGTCACTCCTTGAATATTTTTCACATACATAGGTTTCAAATGGTTCTATGTTACCAAATATCATAGCACAGTATGTATTGGACTTTGCGGCTGTACTCACCGTTAATTTTAACACATTCCGATTGGCACCCAGTATCTGGGCTTTCTGTAACTTCACATCCTTTAATGCAAAGAGTGGTTTACTATTCCCTTTTCCATACGGCTCTAACAGATTGATTTCACGTATCAGAGAGAAATTTAATTGTTCTAATGGCAATACCATGTCTGCCGTAACTTTTGCAATAAAATCATCTTCTACTAAAGTAGTTTGAACGTTCAGGCGTTGCCTCAATTCCGCAACTTTATCATCATCCAGTGACATTCCTGCTGCCATGGGATGTCCTCCGAAGCGATTTAAAATGTCCTTACATTTACTTAATTCATCAAACATATGATACTGTTCAATGGAACGACCTGATCCTTTTACTCCCTCTTCACAATTGGTAAGTACAATAGCAGGCTTATTATACCGTTCTCTGATTCTACCCGCTATAATTCCAGCTAGGCTTTCATGACAATCTGTTAAATGAACCACCAAAACTTTGTCCATCATAAGACTGGTCTGTTCTATCTGCTCAATTGCATCTTGTAGCCCTTTCGCTGTTAATTCTTTTCTCTGATCATTTAGTTCTTTCAGCTGTTTTGCCAATTCATTGGCTTCATCCATTGAGTTAGACAATAACATCTTGAGCCCTAGTTTGGCTGATTCCAAACGTCCAGATGCATTGATACAAGGTCCTATTACAAATCCCAAATGATACACCGAAAGTTCCTTATCGGATAGACCTGTCTCTTCAAGAAGCGCCCTAAGGCCAAGATTATTTGTATTTTCTAGTTCTTTTAATCCATTTTTAACTATAATTCTATTTTCATCCGTAAGATCCATTACGTCGCAAACAGTGGCAATAGCAGCAAATTCTAACAATTCTCTGCTTGCACTTTTCTCAATATGGAATTTTTCATATAAAACTTCTATTAATTTATAGGCTACGACTGCTCCGCAGACAGAGGAAAAAGGATACTGACAATCTTCTTGTTTTGGATTCACCACAGCATCTGCATTAGGAACTACATAGATTCGTTCCTCGCCTTCTCCCTGATGAGGGACATCATGATGATCTGTTATGATTACTGTCATTCCTAATTCTTTGGCCGTATTAATCTCAACACTTGCAGCGATACCATTATCACATGTTATAATTGTGTCAATACCATCCTGTTGGGCTTCTTTGATAATAGACAGATTGATGCCGTACCCATCTTTAATACGATCTGGTATTTCATAATCGACTAGCGCGCCACATCGGCTTAATGCGGTATATAATTCATAGGTTGACATTACCCCATCTACGTCATAATCTCCAATAATACGAATTGGCTTCTTGTTGTTAATCTTTTCTATTAATATATTACAAGCACTATCTATGTCTTTCATCAGCTTCGGGTTATGTAAATTCTCTAAGCTAGGATTTATGTATTCTTCTAATTGCTGATTGCTTTTTATCTCTCTATTTACAATTAATTGGGCTAATACTTCACTAATGCCGAATTGCTTGGCAATTAATGCGGTATCAGCCTTTTTATTCTTAATAAACCATTTTTCCATGATCTGTACTCTCTTTCATTCCTAAGTCACAAGTCAGATATAAGTACATTGACTTATAACATAACACTTTATTCATAATAAGTATAACATAATACAAAAAAATAGGGAATAATCAATTGTGGACACCATCCATTCATGCTATAATTAATGGGTATTTTTAACTACTACTGAATTTTATTATTCATAACTATTCTAATTAACTACTACTTTTTGACTACAACTTATCTTAACTTACGGAGGGATGTTATGTTTTATAAACAATACGGGAATACCGATATGAAAGTATCTGCTATTGGTATGGGATGCATGCGATACAATGATGAAGATGTTAAGGCTGGACGCTTTGAAAAATGTGCCGAAACTACATTATATGCACATGAAAAAGGGATTAACTACTTTGATACTGCTCCTTTTTATTGTGACGATAAAAGTGAGATTATAACTGGAATTGCCCTATCTCAACTTCCAAGAGATAGCTATTATATATCATCTAAGACTAACATTGGTACCACAGGTGGCAAAGGTACCTATGATGATTTTAGACGTAGATTAGAAACTAGTTTAACAAGATTAAAAGTAGATTATCTTGATTTCTATCATTTATGGTGTGTACTTAGCTTAGAATCTTTTGAGAAAGAATGTAATGCCCTTTATAAATTCTTTGAACAAGTTAAATCAGAAGGTCTTATTCGAAATATTGTATTTTCTTCTCATATGCAAGGAAATGATCTAGAAGGAGCCATTGAAAAAGATTTATTCAAAGGAATGTTGATTGGATACAATGCGCTTAATTATCGTTTCCGCCAAACTGGTATTGAAGCTGCCTACAACAAAGGTATGGGAGTTGTGGTTATGAATCCATTAGGAGGCGGATTAATCCCTAATAATCCAGATACCTTCTCTTACCTTACTCAAGGAACTGATTTAAATGTAGCACAAGCTGCCCTTCGATTTGTAGCTTCACACAAAGAGATTACAATCACCTTAGCAGGTTGCACCACAAAGGAACATGTAGATGATGCATGTAAAGCTGTGGAAAATCTAGAAGAAAAACCAGCAAGTATTATCTGTGAAGAATATGAGAACAAAGGGGTTGCACTTAACAACCTTTGTACTGGATGTGGCTATTGCAAAAAATGTCCAAAGATGATTGATATTCCAAAATACCTGGATGCGTATAATGAACATTTACTAGGAAATAGTTTAACAGATCGTCTTGCATACCATTGGGGTATCAGTGAGGAGTCTGCAGCGGAATGTATTCGTTGTGGTAAATGCGAAACATTGTGTACACAGCACCTTCCTATTATGGAACGTCTAGGGGAAGTTGTAACACAGGTAAGAAGCAAAGCTGCTAGTAAATAATTGAGTTCAATTATTATTGTAATTACATGATGTTGGGATCAAGATCGCTTTTGTAAAAGTTCATGTGTCAATTTGCAAAAATTAATTTTCTCATAAAGTGATACTCAACCTAGTTCGCTTCGCAACACGCTCTCGCTTGGATGAAGTTCGTAGTGGTACGTAAGGCCTACAAAACAGGCCTCGGTTCTAAAGTACAGAACCTAAGTACCAACGACTTCATAACAGTTGCTCTTCAAACTAGGTTGTGTATCACTTAAGTAAGTTTTTGGCTGTGCAAATTGACAATTCAAGGTTATTCAAAGGGCTTATGAAAACAACATCATTACATAAATAATAAAAAAAATAATATAATTGTGTAGGTATATTGATAATTACTGTCCAACAACTATATTAGGCCAAAAAAGGAAGCTGTCTTAAAGTGAAGTCTGCTCCAAATGATAGATATTTTTACTAACATGTGGAGCAGAGTTCATCCTATAGAGGGCTTCCCTTTTTGTATGTATGATTTAATTGTAAGGTTATCGACTACCTGATTACTCTTCTGCTTCCGCAGCTTTTATCATAATGGCACATTCCACACGTTTTTTCTGTAGTTCACATCCAATATCATAGGCATCATTTATGTTACCATGGAAGTTATAGGAATTGGCTGCGCAACCACCACTGCAGTAGAATCTTGCAAAACAATCTCTACATTTTTCCTTAGCGTAGACATTACAACATTTGAATTCATCGCGAAGTTCTGTTGTTTCCACACCATGGAATACATCTCCCATTTTAAATTCTGTGTGACCAACAAATTGGTGACATGGATACAAATCACCCCATGGGGTAACTGCCAAGTACTCCGTTCCTGATCCACAACCAGATAAACGTTTCGCTACACATGGACCACCACTTAAGTCTACCATAAAGTGGAAGAAATTAAATCCGTTTCCTTCTTTCTTTCTCTTGATGATTTCTTTGGCTAATCTATCATATTCCTCAAATACAACCGGGATATCTTCTTCAGTAATGGCATATGGTTCATTGTCCTGTGCTACAACTGGTTCTACTGAGATCTGTTTAAAACCTAAGTCTGCTAGATGTAAAACATCCTTGGAGAAATCTAGATTATTATGAGTAAAGGTTCCTCTTACATAATAATTATTCTGATTTCTGCTTTCCGCTAAATCCACAAACTTTGGTAATATTAATTCATAACTACCTTTACCATTACGAGAAGGGCGCATAAAATCATGAATTTCTTTTCGTCCATCAATACTAAGTACTACATTCGCCATCTCTTTATTGGCAAATTCTATGATATCTTGATTCAAGAGAACTCCATTAGTTGTTAGGGTAAATCGGAAATTCTTATTATGTAGCTTTTCTTGTTCTCTTCCGTATTCTACTAACTTCTTCACCACATCAAAATTCATTAACGGTTCACCACCAAAGAAATCCACTTCTAGGTTTTTACGGTTGCCAGAGTTAGCTATTAGGAAATCAAGTGCTTGTTTTCCAACTTCATAACTCATTAAGGAACGGTCACCCTGATATTCTCCTTCTTCTGCAAAGCAATATCTGCATGCTAAGTTGCAATCATGGGCAATATGTAAACAGAGAGCTTTTACTACAGTTTCTCTCTTCTTAAAATCCATTATATAATCTTTATAAATATCTTCTGTAAATAAATTACCTTCTGCTTTTAGTTCTTCAATATCTGAAAATACTTCTTCGATATCTTCTTTTGTTACTACTTGCTCTGTGTTATTATATTTAGCAAGCATCTGTTCTATAATTGATTCTTTATCCTCTGTTTCGTAGAGTCCAATCACATCATATCCTAAATCATCTACTACATGTACACATCCACTGTTCACATCTAAGACTATATTGTATCCGTTATTTTTGTACTGATGAACCACTTTACTGCTCCTTTCATATAAAAGCCTATCAAGGCAATTGCGACACATAAACTGTACTGAAGTTATCGACACAACAGATATCATTCCTCTGCTTCAACGCTCCGCTTAACTTACGCTTTGGAATGCTATCTGTTGTGTCGATAACTCAATATAAAAGAATGAGTCTCGCAATTACCTGAAAGCCTATCTTACATGTAATAAGCAGCGACTAATGTCGCTGCTTATGTATTAGTTGTTGTTTTCACAGCTCTGATTTCCTACTGTGCAAGAAGTTTTACAAGCTGATTGGCAAGAAGTTTGACATTCTCCACATCCGCCTTTTTTCATTGTATCTTTTAAATTTCTTGTGTTTAAAGTCTTAATACGTTTCACTGACATGTACCTCCTTTATCAAATCAATTACTTTTGCAATTATATCATATATTTTCCTCTATTGGAAGAGTTTTTTTCTATGCTAATACTTGCTTAGTTCTTACCAAACTCAGATAAACGAAGCTCTTCGTTACGCTCTAGAACTGTCTTTATACTCCAAGGATGAGTAAATAATAAAAGAGGATTTCCCTTTAAATCTTTAATTTTCTTCGTATCGGAAGTTACACTTAGGCGATTCACGTCGATATCCTTGTTCTCAATCCAACGAATGTGTTCGTATGCAAGAGGTTCCATACGGATCTCTACGTTATATTCAAAGTCCAGTCTGAATTTCAATACATCAAACTGAAGCACACCAACTACACCAACGATAATCTCTTCCATACCAGTATTATACTCTTGGAAGATCTGAATCGCACCTTCTTGGGCAATCTGTTCGATACCTTTAATAAACTGCTTTCTCTTCATGGTATCCACTTGTCTTACTTTCGCAAAATGCTCCGGAGCGAAAGTAGGAATACCTTCATATTCAAATTTATTATTATTCGTACAAAGAGTATCTCCAATGGAGAAAATACCTGGATCAAACACACCAATAATATCACCAGCATATGCTTCTTCAATATGCTTTCTCTCCTGCGCCATCATCTGCTGTGGCTGAGATAAACGAATCTTCTTACCACCTTGCACATGATAAACTTCCATTCCTGCTTCAAACTTACCAGAACAGATTCTCATAAATGTAATTCTATCTCTGTGTGCTTTATTCATATTAGCCTGAATCTTAAAAACAAAGGCTGAAAAGTCTTCACTAAAGGCATCTACAATGCCTTCATTGGACATTCTTGGAAGTGGTGCTGTTGTCATTTGTAAGAAATGCTTTAAAAAGGTCTCTACACCAAAGTTCGTTAACGCAGAACCAAAGAATACAGGAGATAGCTTTCCAGCTCTAATCTGTTCAATATCATATTCGTCACTAGCACCGTCTAATAACTCGATCTCTTCCACTAAAATATCATGGTTTTCTTTTCCAATCAAATCATCAAGTCCTGGATCACCAAGTTCCGCTTCGATTGATTCCACTTCTTTTTGTCCATTGTTAGCAGCCATAAATCTTGTAATTTTCTGAGTTTGTCTATCATATACCCCTTTAAAATTCTTACCAGATCCGATTGGCCAGTTAATAGGACATGTTTGAATTCCTAAGACATTTTCAATCTCACCAATTAATTCAAATGGGTCATTAGCTTCACGATCCATTTTGTTAATGAATGTAAAGATTGGAATTCCACGCATTACACAAACCTTAAAGAGCTTAATAGTTTGTGCTTCTACACCTTTAGAACCATCAATTACCATGACTGCTGAATCTGCTGCCATTAAGGTACGGTAGGTATCCTCCGAGAAGTCCTGATGTCCTGGTGTATCCAAAATATTGATACAGTAACCATCATAATTAAACTGCATTACTGATGAGGTTACCGAGATTCCTCTTTCTTTCTCAATCTCCATCCAGTCTGAAACTGCATGCTTTGCAGTCTTACGACCCTTAACAGAACCGGCAAGATTAATGGCTCCACCATATAATAAGAATTTTTCCGTCAAGGTTGTTTTACCTGCATCGGGATGAGAGATTATGGCAAAGGTTCTTCTTTTTTCAACTTCATTACGAAACGCTGACAAGTTATTTTCCTCCTAAATTGCTTTTTCATCTATGTTATTTGATTAAAGTTCTCATTTTTTATCTACTACATAAAAACAGGTAGTCCTGACCATTCCGCCTAGAACCACCCGTTCATTCTATAATACCTAAAGCTTCATTGTCAAGGACTTCTATCCTAATAGAACCAAATGCGCCACTGCGATATCGCTATCTTCTGCATAACCTTCTCTTGTCATAAGGATTAATCTTACATAATCCTTGTCCATATTCAATCTCTCTGCGATCTGTTCTATAGTTGCACCACCTACGGAGGCTTCCTTTACTTTTTTAACATCCTCTATGGTTTGAAGCAATTTGGGATCTAGATCAGCAAATGTATTCACATCCGCTTCCCCTTGAACCGTTGCCTCTGTCTCTTTGACTATCTCATCAAAGGATCGAACGGTGTTTTGATTTCCTTCGCTGGTATAGTAATCGTCCATCATGTCCCAGTCTAATCCTTGATTTACTTGATCTTTTTCATTGTTATTCATGGCAAACTCCTTTCACGTAACGTTATATATGTCGGGAATGAATATAACGTTTTCTCTTCTATGTAGTTATTTCCTATTATGTAATATTATATGTTGCTAATCTTATCATATCTTGGGGAGAGATACAATTACTTTTGTTTTTTATGAGGGTTTTAGAGTCATAAGTCAAAGATAGGCTATGCTCATGAATATGGTTGTCTATGTATTCATTTGGTCGCCTTACCTTCCTAGGCATGTTCGCTTTTGAGCCTCAGAGCGTAGTGAAAATGCCACATAAGGAGGCGTCATTTTCACTTGAGTCTCAAGTCGAACAAAAACGCCGTCGTCAGCCGGTCTGACCAAGCTGAATACATAGGCAACCACATTCATACTTCTACGTTATTGAGACTTATGACAATAAACACTATGGGGATTAGCAATAGAAAATTATTATTTCTCTAGTATTCCAATTTGATAATGTTGGGGTCTAAAGCCCTCTGAATACCTTGAATTATCAATTTGCACTTCACAACCTATACCGAAGTGATACAACATATAATTTGATGAACAACTGTTATGAAGTCGTTGGTACTTAGGCCAATGTGGTCAACTTAAGGTTGACCATCTGAACCTTGAAAATTGAATAGTGAAATTGCACACATTACGTTGCAAAATATCGGCATTTTGCCGATTGACAGATTTGTAAAAATTTTGAAAGTCGCCT
>JAEZUR010000121.1 GCA_023420935.1 Bacillota bacterium
TAGATTTTTTAACATATACATTTGTTGAAAAATAAATCCCATTTCATTTAATCTTAGATCAGCTAATTCTTCTGAATTAAACTCATAAATATTATCTCCTAAGAAATTCACACATCCTGCGGTTATATGATCCATTCCTGAAACTGCATAGAGTAGCGTAGATTTACCAGAACCGGATGGCCCCATTACTGCTACCATCTCACCTTCTTTCACAATGAAATTCACATTTTTTAATACATTGTTTTGTTGCTTATTCACGATATATGTTTTACATAAGTCTTTCACTTCAAGTACATTTGTCATTTTATTATCTCCTATTCAATATTATTGATTTCCTGCGTTGATATCTTTCTTATCTGTAACGCAGTTAATCCACTTGCTATCATGGTTGTCACAAAAATAATAAGGGGATAGAGCACATATACCTCGAAAGGATTTACTGTAAATTCAATATGACTAGCTCCCATCATTTCAAACACTTTTCCTGAAGAAATCTGAGATAGTGGATTAGATAGAAGTGCTCCAAGTACATCGGAAATAAGCAAGATGATTCCAATACGAAGTATCTGCCACTTAACAATATCTGAATTTCGAAACCCTATACTCTTTAGCATACCTATTTCACCTTTTTCTTTGGTGATAAATGTTCTTAATATTAGCACTGTCACTAATATATTAATCATAATTATTACAACGATAATAATTTGTTTCACCTTTTCAATTTGATTTGCTACATTACCCATCATATCACTGATATATTCCCCACCAATAAATACTTTGAACTCAGGAAATAGTTGCTTCATTTTCTCAAATCGTCTTTGCTTTTCTTTTTGTGATGGATGATCATTATATTTCACTTGTAATGCAAATCCACCCACTGCATTTTTATAATCAAGCTTTGTTTTTTCGTGAAATC
The DNA here is from genome assembly GCA_023420935.1 of Bacillota bacterium. GTDB lineage: Bacteria > Bacillota > Clostridia > Lachnospirales > Lachnospiraceae > Mobilisporobacter. The sequence goes on from JAEZUR010000121.1 coordinate 917, forward strand.
GAATCCCTTCTCCCATATTATTCATGGATTGATAAATACCAGTTACCATAAATTCATGTTCAATCTCATCTATTTTTATTTTAACGGTATCTCCAATATTTGCACCAATAGCATCCGCCGTAATATGTGTGAGTGCTACTTCATTTTCAAACATAGGTGGCTGCCCCTTGATATAATTATATTGATCTGTTGTCGTTCCATTTCCTTGTAATGCATACGAAACGTATCCCTCATCATTTAGTGTAATTTTATACTGAAAAGCCATTTCATTAAAAACATTAGCGCTGATACCATTATCTTGAAGTGTTTTTTTCACTGTTTTTAGGTAATCCTCTGCATATTCATGGCCTTTAAAAATGAAATCCATCTGCTGTTTTTCATTAGCTAAGTAGACATCCGATTCCACCATTCCGAACCAAGTTACTAATTTATCACCTTTTAATGTATTAATTGTATTGATTGGTACGATTACAAGAATAATCCCAATGGTAAATGTTATTAGAAGAACTCCAAATTTTTTTGGCCCACTTAAAATATCATTGCATGCCATAAATAAAATAGTTGATATTTTACTCTTATATAACCGAAGGAGTCCTTTCCTTTTAAATCGTTCTCCATTGGATCCATTTCTGATTGCATCCACAGGTGAGAATTTATTAACCTGTCGCGTACAGAAATAACAAAATAAGATAACAATCACCACAATCAAAGAGGAAAAAATAATATTAATCCCTACTCCAGTAGAGCCGTTTGCTACTACAATATTTTTTGATACCTGTTCCAAAAACAAGTTACCAAATGGCACACTAAGTACCAATCCAATGGCTGAGCCACTCACTGAAATACCAAAATATTTAATAATATATAGCCCTCTGATGTTTCTTTCTTTTAATCCAATTGCTTTCATAATACCGATTTGGCGAAATTCTTCGTTAAGTGTAAACACAATAGTAAATCTTAAAATAACCAATGAAATAAGAATAAGACATATACTTACAATCAATAAAACTCCTGCAATAACCATATCAATTACATAGGTTGTGGATACCATCCTCTGATCACAGGAAACAATAACATTAAAGCCCATCTGGTTATAATCATGTTGTAAGTTTTCTAGATCCTGGGTATATACAGAATACAAATTTCCAATACTAAATTGGGTTTCCTGCTTCAATTTACTATAGTCGTAATCATTTACTACAAATCTAGCCACACCCATCATGGTGGATCCTAGAAATGCATCCTTACAGTTATCTGCAATGGTAAAATCCATACTAAACTCTTCACTTACAACGGTAATGGAATCTCCAACTTTCAAATCATTTTTCTCCATTAAAGCGATTGGCATATAAACTTGATTGTTCTTAACCTCTGTGATTACTTTATCGTTACTATCAAAAAACTTTTGTTGCTTAATATTAAAGCTACTTATAATTCCAGATGTAGCCATATTAAACTTCTTGCCATTATGTAATTTAATATTTTCATCACTAATATATAAATCTTCATCTACAACCCAGTTAACAATGTTTTTATTCTCATCCAGAAACTTTGAGATGGCTACATCATTTTTCTCATCTTTTAGAGTTATAATCATAAAATCACTAAGCCCCGCTTGTTCAAAATAACTCTCCATGGCTTTTGTTATGGATAACAGATTTTTAGCACTACTTGCGATAAACGTTGATGCCAGTATGATAAAAATCAACAATATCAGATTCATAGTTTTTTTTCTCTTTAAATCTTTTTTCAGTATTCTAAAATACATCTTACTCCCCTTCCTCATCCATTTTCTATGAGGATAACATGGTAATTATTAAATAATCCTTAAATAAATAAAAGACTTTTGCAAAATTGTAAATAAAGTAGTGAGGACTTTTGCAAAATAGCAGTTGTACATAGTGAATAGGATTTGCTGTATCATAATACATTTGGCTGCTTTACCCTCGCACGTTCAGAGCGCTCCGCTTCACAAAATGTGCTCGGCCAGTCTACGCCAAGCTGTATTATGATACAACAAATCCTATCTTGAATGTTATATTGCTATTTTGCAAAAGTCTAATTTACTTTATTGGTAGTTACTATATAAGAATTATTTAATATGCATTGTTAGTTCTATTACATTCTACTTTTCATAAGAAAAATTCTTTATCATAATAAAAATCTTTATACAAGGCGGACTGTAGTTCACAACACGTAAATTCATGAATATGGTTGCAGATTGATTCAGCTCATAAGCGAACATGCCTAGGAAGGTAAGGCGACCAAATGAATCAATCTGCAACCATATTCATGTCAACAACCTACCAGTGTATCAATCCGTATCCATATTCAGTCAACAACCTACCAGTGAATCACTTTTTATGTTCTACAAACTCCTGAACACTTAAGTAATTCTCCTCATATCCTAAATCCCGGCATAATTTCACCACATCAGGCTGCTCTAAATATGCCTCTTCTAAAATTTCTTTATGAGAAAAAACCTCTTTCGTCGTATCATCTAATACAATGTTTCCATTGGCAAATACAATAGCTCGTTCAAATACATCTGCAACAAAATTCATATCATGTATTATGGTAATTACAGTTTTCCCCTTTTCTCGAAGCTGTCTAATAATCCATTTGATTCGTTCTTTGCCGGCATAATCTTGTGCTATGGTCGGCTCATCGAAAATAATGACTTCTGTATCCATTGCAAGAATGGAAGCAATAGCAACAAGCTTTCTTCTTGAGAGTCCAAGATCATAGGGATTTGCATGTTCTAATCCTATAAGACCTACTAATTCAAGGGCTTCCATTGCTTTCTTTTTTGCAATTTCTTTCTCCAAACCAATCATAATAGGTCCAAACATAACTTCATCCAACACTTCACTTTTAAATATCTGGTCATTGGGATTTTGAAATACCATACCAATTTGTTTTGCTAAAGTCGCCACTGTCATATCAGCTATGCTTATATCGTTTAACTTAATTTCCCCCTTTGTTGGTTTAAGAAGCCCTTTTAATAATTTTACAAAGGTTGTTTTACCGGCACCATTTTGACCAATGATGGCAGTAGTGCGTTCATCTATCTGAAAATTAAGACCTTTTAGTATTTCTTCTCCTTCTGCATAGGAAAAATGAAGATCCTTGATTTCAATTTTACTCATAAGATACATTTCCCCCTTTCGAATTCAACAAAGATTTGGCTTCTTCAAGGGTTACCGGGAGACTTCCATCTGTATTCATAGTGTAGCCTAATTGTCTGCCTATCTGTGTATAAACTGGTGCCTCAATACCATACTGATCCAGATCATCCCTAGAGAAAATTCTAGTAGGTGTATCGATGTCAATTAATCTTCCTTGATCCATTAATACAACTCGATTACTATACTGTGCTATCTTCTCCATATTATGTTCCACTAAAATGATGGTAATTCCCTGTTTACTTAGATTCTGAACTGCCTGATAAACTTCTTCTCTGCCTTGTGGATCTAATTGAGACGTAGGCTCATCCAATATAATAACCTGAGGCTTCATAGCGATAATGCTAGCAATAGCCATTCGTTGCATCTGACCTCCAGATAAATCAAATGGATATCTATCCTTATATTTGCTGATATTTAATAATTCCATAGCATCATCAATTCGTGTTATCATTTCGTCCTTAGGGATTCCCATATTCTCAAGGCCAAAAGAAATCTCCTCATAAACAGTTAGTTTAGATCCTGTGACTTGGTTAAAGGGATTCTGAAATACGATACCTACCATCTCACATAACTCATCTACTAACACCTGTTTTGCTTCTATGGTCGTTCCACTTTGTGTATCTTCAATTAGAACCTTACCTCCATAAGCACCTTTATAGAAATTGGGAATTAGGCCAGCAATCGCCTGACATAGACTACTTTTACCCGATTCATTCCTTCCAATTATCCCAATAAACTCGCCTGGTTCTATGGTAAACGATAAATCATCTAAGGCTAATTGATCCGTACCAGGATATTTATATTTTAGATGATCCACAACTATCCTAGCCATACGATTATCCTCCTTATGAATGCAGCAAGTATGATAAGTATAAATAGAATCTGCAAGTTTTTATCTGCTGCGGTTTTAACTTCATCATTTAAATAAGTTTTCTTTCTAGATGAATTGAATCCTCGAACCTCCAAAGCCAATGCGCGTTCTTTAGTATTGATTAAAGAACTCATAATGACTGGACCAATTAAAGGAATAAATGCTTTCATTCGAATGAAAAGATTCCCTTCTGTCTCCATCCCCCTGCTCCTCTGTGCATCGGTTATTGTGCTCATTGTTTCTGTCATCTGAGGTATAATTTGAAATACAGAGATAAATACATACCCAAACCTAGGAGAGAATCCTCTTCTCACAAAATTCTCAATCATATCAGACGGTTTTGTTGTTAAGATTAGCACACAGAAACTCATTAAAATATTTATTACATTAATTAATATGCCTAAAGCATAATGAACACCCTCATTGTAGAATACAATAGACCCAAATGAAAAAAGTGGAACTTTATTACCATGCCAGAATAGACCTTGAATAATAAGCACGGTAATTAATACAAATCCTGATACTCCAAGTAAAGGAATTGTTTTCTTTAATACCCTACCCCATAGTAATAAAATACTACTAATGCCAATAAATCCGATGCCTGCCCATCGGTTTCCCAATAGGGCAGGCACAGTGATTGCAGCAATTATGTAAAGAATCTTACTTTCTGGAGCCATCTTATTTAGCGTGGAACCTTTATCTACATATAAACTAATACTCTTCAAGAATAAACTCCTCCAAATCAGTCTAAGCTTTCTACTTCCTCATTGCTATGGAACAGACTGATTAAATTCTTAGGAAGACCTTTTTGAATTCCAAATACAATCAGTACTACTGCCAATTTATCAGGTACATCTACAACTAATTCATCTAATCCCGATGCCAACCAAACAGGTAAGTTCTGTGAGACACACCATGCATACAAGGCATCACCCCAAATATTACCTGTAGTTCCTCCCCAGAAAATAATATTTAATGGGGTAGAGATTACTACTGCTATAACGCCTACAATAATACCAGTAAGGATTGCGCCTATAATATGTTTCATAAATCCCTTATAGGATAGAATACCAACAGCAATACCAATTCCTATATTAGTTAATGCATATACCGTTGAGATTGGATCCATGGTAAGTCCGTAAATTATATTGTTTGCAGCACCACAGATAGCACCTACAATAGGACCTGCTAAGATAGCTGCTAAGCAAGTTCCAATGGAATCTAACCATAATGGCAATTTTAAAAGACCTGCAAATAATTTACCCAGATAATTAATACCGATTGCTGCCGGTATTAACACCAATGTAGCTGTATTAAATTTTAATGACCATAAATTTCTTTTCATGCGAACTACTCCTCTTCTCTTTTTTCTGTTAACCAAATTGTTTCCAGAGCGACTAAAATTTCGTTTTTCTCGCCCTGTTTCATACTACTTTCTCCATCCACATAATGATTAATTTCTTCCTTTAGATTTCCTTCATACTCAACTACAGTATTTAAAATCGATGCAGTTTTTACACCACGAAGCGAACCTATCGTAAATAACGCTGCAGTTTCCATATCGGATCCCATGATTCCCTTCTTTGACCAATATTTACAGATTTCCTCCTCTCTGTCAATATAAAAGCTATCGTGACTCCTTGCTGTTCCTATATAATAAGAAACACTACATTCCTTTGCTGCCTGTATCACACTAATTAATAATTCTGTGTCCGGTATTGCTGGATAAATACTTTCAACATATGCCTTGGATGTTCCCTCATCTCTGACTGCTCCATTGACAATCAACAAGTCACCAAGTCGCATCCTACTATCTAATGCACCACAACTTCCGATACGAATCATATATTCCACTCCTATATTATGGAGTTCCTCCACTGTAATTCCAGTGGACGCTCCACCCATGCCTGTGGAAACAGCTAATACTTTAATTCCATTATAACACCCACATATACTTCTCATTTCCCGATTATATGCTAGTTCTGTTACATCAGTTAAGTAAGATTTAATATGGTCAATTCTGCCCGGATCACCTGGTAATATGGCATACTTTGCACTATCTTCTTTCGATAATCGAATGTGTGCTTGTAACTCTTTCATTTTGTAACCTCTCAATGTAATGTAATTTAAGTAATACTACTTTAAATTGTAACTGAATTTCCCAAGTTTTACTACAATAATTATAATTCTCTAATAAAATTATGTAAAGGATATTTGTCCGCTTATGCATAATTATTTTCTTATGAGTAAAACTAGTTTAGAACTATGCAAATACCAATCAGGAGGAAATAAACATGAGCGAAACAATATTAGAACGAACCGAAGGTCGTGTTAGTTATCATGACTCAGTGGAAGAAATGCTTGTTCGAATTAGAGAAGATGGCATGACCAATGTATTTGACCGATGGGCACAACAAGAGAAAATCAGGTGTAAATTCTGTCTAGAAGGATTAAGCTGCCAACTATGCTCCCAAGGACCATGTCGAATCAGTTTAAAAGGAGAACAACAAAAAGGGGTATGTGGTATCGGCCCAGACGCTATGGCTATGAGAAATATGTTACTTAGAAATATTATGGGCGCTGGAACATACGGCCATCACGCATATGAAGCCTTTCGAACTCTTAGAGCTACTGGAGAAGGAAAAACCCCATTTACCATTAAAGATCAAGATAAATTAAAATGGATGTGTGAGAAAGTTGGTATTGATACCAATCAAGATATTAATCAAATGGCAATCTCATTAGCTGATTTTCTAGAAGCTGAAATGGGAAAAGACGTGGAAGAACCAAGTGTAATGGTTGATGTATTTGCACCAAGAAAACGAAAAGAAGTATGGAAGAATCTTGGAATTTATCCTTCCGGTGTTGTTCATGAGGAACAAAATGCAGTATCTAGTTGTTTGACAAACGTGGATGGCGATTATGTATCACTTGCTAAGAAAGCGTTAAGTTTGGGGCTTGCCACTATATACACTGCCCAAATCGGTCTTGAGATGACGCAGGATATTTTATTTGGCACTCCTACCCCACATGAAGTAAATGTAGATCTAGGAATTATGGATCCCGAATATATTAATATTGTTTTTAATGGACACCAGCCTTGGCCAGGTGTGGCTACCATTCAAAAAGCCAAACTACAAGAAATTCAAGAGAAAGCAAAAGCGGCTGGAGCAAAAGGTCTTCATATCGTTGGATCTATTGAAACAGGACAGGAGTTGTTACAGCGATTTGAAGTAGATGATGTTTTTGTTGGATTAATGGGCAACTGGCTGACCATTGAGCCTTTATTAGCCACTGGTACCGTGGATGTTCTTGCAATGGAGGAAAATTGTTCCCCACCTGCGATTGATTGTTATGCCGAAAAGTATCAGGTAACTCTAGTAGGGGTAAGTACAATTATTGGTGTTCCTGGCTTGAGCAAGATGATACCATATAGTCCTGGCAAAGTAGACGAAATGGCCGATCAGTTAATCGACTTAGCCATTGATAACTTTAAGAAACGTAAAGGCAAGGTTACTCCAAAAGTTCCTAAAATAACCCAAAAAGCCATTGCTGGCTTTTCCACCGAAGCGGTTTTAGGAGCATTGGGTAATAAACTGGATCCTTTGGTGGATGTAATTGCAGCAGGTAAGATCAAAGGTGTAGTTGCACTGGCTAACTGTTCTACGTTACGAAATGGACCTCAAGATTGGAATACCGTTAATCTGGTGAAACAATTAATTCAAAAAGATATTTTAGTGGTAGCTGGCGGATGCGGAAACCATGCCTTAGAAGTTGCGGGATTATGTAATATGGATGCTGTCAATATGGCTGGCGATGGATTGAAAGAAATCTGTAGCGCACTTAAAATACCACCTGTCTTAAGCTTTGGAACCTGTACCGATACTGGAAGAATCTCAATGCTAGTAACAGAATTAGCAAACCATCTTGATGTGGATATTCCAGACCTTCCAATTGCAGTAACTGCTCCTGAGTGGATGGAACAAAAAGCTACGATTGATGGTGTATTTGCTGTAGCTTATGGTGCTTATACTCACTTATCACCAACTCCATTTTTAACTGGTGCTGAAAAACTTGTGAAGCTCTTAACTGAAGATGTAGAGGGATTAACAGGTGGTAAAATTGCCTTAGGTGATAACCCAGTTGAAGTTGCCAACAATATTGAAGCTCATATTCTGAAGAAACGTAAAGGAATGGGCTTAAGCTAATTATAGCAAAAGAGCGTGCTCCACAGTGTAGGGTCACGCTCTTACCTATAACGATATATATCACTTCAGTTTAAGTTGGATTAAGATTTAGAAGAATATTTCTCTATTTAACAATAATTACTGGTACAGATTGTGCTGTGATACTCGTTGTATTACCAGCCTTGTCAGATAACAATGATCCAGCTGCGATTTGAAGTGTCACTGAAGTTCCACTAAATTTTTCAACTGCAAGTTTATCTGTAGTACCCAATAAAATGGTGATTTGTTTATCACTATTTACTACTGCAGTAGAACCAGTTACTGCTGCATCTGTTAATTGGTAGGATGTTCCAAGAACAGAATCATGTAATGAGATCTTCGTAACATCAACCTTATCATTCACAGCAGATGCTCCAGTTACTACTAATGTAATGGCACTTCCAGAGGCAGTATATACTGCATTTGTTACACTAGCAAGTGTAGGAATTACATAATCAACTGTCAATGTTGGATTAGCAACTGCACTAACTACTGATTTTTGTTCTGCATTATATAGTTTTACAGAAACGACTCCACCTTCTGGGATGATTGACTGAAGTTCTGCATTGGTTGGTGTTTCATCTCCGATGGTAAATGTAACCGTTGTATCAGTTGCTAAAATAGATGCATCAGTAGCAACTAATTTGGAACCAACATATAATTCTGCTTTTCCACCTGTTGCTTGTCCAGCTTTCACCGTTGCAGTGGCTGCCAATGTTAACGTTGTGCTATTAATTGTATTAGCAACAACTACAGTTCCTGCTGGAGTAACGGTAACAGCAGTTGGTAAATCAAGTCCTGGTATTTCTGTTGTAACAGTATCTCCTTTTACGTTAACTCTTACGCCAAGTTTATTGGCAATATATTTAATTAGAACAATTGATTTTTTACTGTTCTTATTACTAAATATACCAGAATTTGTATCTGCTACACCATTGACTGTAACTGTTTTTTCTTTGAAATTAATCACAATAGTGGTGCTTCCTTTGGTTACAGTAAGTACGCTAGTTTCCTTATTATAGTTTACAGCAGCTCCCATACCTTGGGTAATTGGGCGAATTGGCATTTTATATTTGCCATACTTAATTACTGGTGAATCAGAAAGCTTGAAATTTTTCTTTTTCTCCTTCACTCTAGTTTTTTTATTCTCCTGCTCTGTAGTGTGCTTCTTATTATTTTTATTCCCTTTATCCGTATTGTGTTTTGCAAATGCAACGGATGAAGATGAGAATATCAAAGAAGCTGTGATGATAAAACATAAAATTTTCTTCATATAAAGACCCCTTTCTTATTGGTATAATACATATATTCGCAAACTAATAAGAAATTATTGGGGTAGGTGGAAAAAAAATTTATTTTTCAATCAAATTCTGCTCTCTAAACAAACTAGAAACTGCTTCCTCATAATCACTTAACCGTTCTGATTTCCTAATTTTCTTCGCATATTTTTCAGGATTGGAAAACATAGCGATTAGATAAAACCAGAATTCTTTCATTTTAAATAAAACATTTCGATCACCAAATAACAACCCCTGATAATTTTCATACACTTTATCATGAAATGCTCTTAAGGTATCTTTATCTACAAACTCATTCTTGGAAATTTGATTTATAAGAGCTGGATTACTTAATAGTCCCCTTCCAAGCATCATGGTATCTACACTAGGAAATTGTTCCATGAAATCTATATAGTCTTTCTTAGTAAAAATATCCCCATTATAGCATACGGGGTTTTTACTGGTTTCCAATGCCTCCCCAAATATGTTCAGATTGGGTTTGTTTTTATAGAAATCTGTCTGAATTCTAGGATGAATAATTAGTTCTTCTAGCGGATACTTATTATAAATCTCCAATAATTCATAAAATTCTTCTGGATCTTCTTTTCCTATTCTTGTTTTTACTGAAATCTTCGTTACTTGTTCTGAAAAAATCTCCTCAAAAAATGCATCTAATTCCTTTGTTTTTGCTAGAAAACCTGAACCCTTATATTTAGAAACAACCGTCCTAGATGGACAACCTAGATTTAAGTTTATCTCCTCATATCCAAGTTCTTTTATTTTCTTAACCGTATTGATAAAATCTTTAGCATTATTCGATAATAATTGAGGAATCAGAACCATTTCCTGATTATTTTCTGGTAAAATATCTGTTATCTCTCTTGTTTTAAAGTTGCCATATTGATTGGTTACGATAAAAGGAGAAAAATATTTATCTATATTAGGGAAAAAAGTATCATAGGCATTTCTATAAAGATAACCGGTTATACCTTCCATTGGTGCAAAGTAAAACTTCATCTAACTATATTCCTTTCGTTATTATGTAATATCCTCTCATTATATAACACCCCATAAATGATATCAAAGACTTTATTCAACTTTGTAATATATGCTATTTTCTAGAAAAACAAACATTTACTACATCCACTTGTCAAGAACACACAGAAATATGTCGCATATGATAATCTTATCAATAGTGAAAGGACTTCATCAAATGTATAATGATAATCAGCCTTATACCGATTCATATATTCAAAATAAGCAAAGATACAATTCAATGAACTGGAACCGTAATAACACACCATGCAATAGGGATTATGGCCCAAAACCATTTGTAATAAATATAAATGAAGCTACAAAATGTAATGATAATTTTCGAACAGCTTTATGGACTGGATGCCATTTACAAGTAACCTTAATGTGTATTAATGTAGGAGAAGATATTGGCTTAGAAATCCATCCCGATCTTGATCAATTTTTACGCATTGAGCAAGGTCAAGGCATAGTAATGATGGGTGATAGACGAGATCGATTGGATTTCAGAGAAAAAGTCTGCGATGAATATGCAATTGTAATACCAGCAGGCAAATGGCACAATTTAATTAATACTGGTCGTGTACCTCTTAAATTATATTCTATTTATGCTCCTCCACAGCATCCTTGGGGCACTATTCATAAAACAAAGGCAGATGCACAAGCAGCAGAAGAACACCACGAATGCTAATTCAATACAAGCGTAATAAAATGCTCTTTTATTGGTTACCATAACTTTGTTGATATTAAATTAATAAAACCTTGGTATACCGAAAGGAGATATTATGTTAGTAAGAGATATTATGTCAAAAGACGTTGCATGTGTAAAAGCGGATGATTCCATTGAGCGAGCTGCACAGCTTATGAAGCAACACGATGTTGGTTCTATCCCTGTTTGTAAACAAGACAGAGTAGTTGGAATTGTTACAGATCGTGATATTACACTCCGATGTGTCGCAGAAGGACAGGATACGAAAAAGCAAAGTGTTAGCGATATCATGTCCATTAACCCAACTGTGGGAAGCCCAGATATGAATGTTCAGGATGCGGTAAAACTCATGAGTCAAAATCAGATTCGAAGACTTCCTATCGTTGGAGATGATAACTTAGTGGGAATTGTAGCCCTTGGAGATATTTCACTTGAACCTACTCTTCAAGACAACGCAGAATGGGCTTTAAAGGATATTTCAAAACCGAATAGCGATAAGTTTTTCTAATAGCTAAATTTTATAAAAGGCTTTCTATGATACATTGTTCATAGAAAGCCTAAATTCAATTCATCAAGTACCACAAAACGTACGGTAGCAAGTATTCGACTCTTTCGGTGGTTTTGTATACTCATATTGTTCTTCTCTATAACTGTATGGATCAGAAAGTATTCCAACTAATCGTTCCATTACACTATAATCTGATTCCTTTACTGCTGCCTCTAATGCTTCTTCCACCCTGTAATTACGTGGTATCACATATGGGTTATTCTTTTTCATTGTAAACTGTGTCTCTTCTATTGACTTATTCTGTCTTGATAATCTATTTCTCCACCGATCATGCCACTTACTAAATTCTTCTTCTCCTGGAATAATTGATTCCTTCGGCTTATCCAATGTTAAATCACAGAATACATTGGTGTAATCGACTTTGCTTTTCTCCATAATTTCCAAAAGATCTTTAATTAGCGTTTCATCCTCTGCATCTTCCTGTATCAGTCCGAGTTTTAATCTCATGCCAATAAACCAATAATCATAAAACAAATGATTAAAATCAGATAATGCATCGTTTGCTAATGTTATTGCAACATCTTCTTTATCCCCCAAAAGTGGAATCATGGCTTCTGCAAATCTTGCTAAATTCCACAAAGCTATTTCTGGCTGCTTTCCGTAAGCATATCGTCCTCTCGTATCGATTGAACTAAATACCGTAGATATATCATAAACATCCATAAACGCACAAGGACCATAATCAATGGTTTCACCACTAATGGTCATATTGTCTGTATTCATAACTCCATGAATAAAACCAACTAGTTGCCACTTGGCAATTAAAGAAGCTTGTCGTTCTATCACACTTTTCAGAAATGCTAGGTATGGATTCTCATCGTCCTTTATCTCTGGATAATGTCGATGTATTGTATAGTCAGCTAACTCTTTGAGTTCTTTTTTGCTACCCCATTTTGCTATATATTGAAAGGTACCAACACGGATATGACTTGATGCCACACGTGTTAAGATAGCACCTGGCAACACGGTTTCACGCTTTACATTCTCTCCTGTTGTTACTACAGCTAGACTGCGAGTTGTTGGGATACCTAGCCCATACATAGCTTCACTAATGATATATTCTCGAAGCATAGGTCCCAAGGTTGCTCTACCATCTCCACCTCTAGAATACGGAGTTTCACCTGACCCTTTTAACTGGATATCGAACCGCGTTCGATTGGGCGTTACTTGCTCACCAAGTAAGATAGCTCTCCCATCGCCTAACATTGTAAAATATCCAAATTGATTCCCAGCATAGGCTTGCGCAATTGGGCATGCTCCCGAAGGTATTTTATTCCCAGCAAAGATATTTAAAGCATCATCGCCAAGCAGATACTCTGGATCTAACCCTAATGAGTTAGCTAAGGAATGGTTTAGAACAATTAGTTTAGGATCCCGAACTGGTGTGGGATCCAGTTTTGTATAAAAAACATTTGATAATTTAACATAAGAGTTTTGAAAGTTCCAATCTTTATCTGTCATAGTTACTCCTTTGTTTATATGTTGTATCAGTATTGTTTTCATCTGCCATTTTAATTATACGATTGATAAAAATAAAATACTTACTATGACGCATTTAAACTACATTTAAGTTATTGTAAAAAACTCACCTGTAATTTTCTCACTTAGCTCGAATAATTCTTTTGCAAGCTTTCTACTTTTTGCTAACTTTGATGTTTTTGCCATCTGGCAACGATAAAAATATTTACCAGTTACGTTTAAGACATCAGGACTTGTAGCTAGATAAATAGCCGTTTTCGCACCCTCTTCTGGCGTTAAGAAGATAGGTTTTAATAACATGGTTATACTCTTACCAAATCCAGTATCTCGGTCAACACCCATGGAAGTGGCCACAGCTCCAGGATGACAGCAGTTCACGGTAATACCTAACTGTTTGATACGCCCTGCTAATTCCCTTGTAAATAAAATATTAGCTAATTTAGACTGACCATATGCTTTCACAACATGAAAACCCTTATTCAAATTATAATCGTGAACATGTATCTTCCCAACTTTATGAGCTCCCGAAGCGACTACTACAATTCTGCTGCCTGAACACATACAGGGAAGTAGACGAAGCGTTAGTAAGAAATGTCCAATATGATTGACCCCAAACTGTTCTTCTAATCCATCCTGTGTTTCACGGCGATTAAGTGAGATGACACCAGCATTGTTAACCAATACATCAAGTTTAGCAAATTTCTTAATAAATTCCTCTGTAAATCGTCTAATATCTGCCATAGAACCAAGATCACACTGCATCAGACGTATATCTCGCGTCTCATGGTTGTTCCTTAATTCTTGAAGAGCAGCTTCTCCTCTTATCTCATTTCTACATAATAAGATAACCGTATAACCTTGATCAGCAAGTGCTGCTACGGTAGCTTTGCCCATACCTGAATTACCGCCTGTTACTATCGCTACTTTTTCAGAAACCATCTTTCATCCTCCAAAAATCACTATGAATACAATATATCATTTTCAATATATGATTCGTTTCATACTATACTACCACTATCCACTTAAATTAGCGATAATGAAATATAAAATTGATAAAACTTATCCAGATAAATAGCCGCCTTCAATTGTCAACATATTGCAAACAATTAAAAACGGCCTTTTTATTATTACCTCTTATTCATTTCTATTAAAAGATAATGTGAATTATCGTTTGCTTTAATCGTAATTGTTTCTTCCGTAATTTCTAACGCATCTCTAGCACTTAATTGCAAATCATTAATACTTGATTCACCTTCTATCTGTACCAAATAAGCTTGTCGATTTTTATCTACAACAAATTCAGTATCTTTACCAGATTCCAATGCTAAGACGTAAAAATTCACATCTTGGTTTACTTTTATAGGTCCATCACCTTTCTGACCAGTAACAATTTTTAACCAATTGTTCGTTCTTAATTCCCAGTCAAACATATAGTCACCATAATTAGGATCATAGCCTTTTTTATCCGGATAAATCCAGATTTGAAGAAGCCTTAGTTCTTCTTCACCAAGGTTATGTTCACTATGATAAACACCAGTTCCTGCACTCATGTACTGAACATGACCTCGTTTTAAAGTCCGTTTATTCCCCATGCTATCTACATGAGTTAATTCCCCGTGTACTACATAGGATATAATCTCCATATCCTGATGTGGATGCATTTCAAACCCTTCCATCGGACTTATCAGATCATCATTTAAAACTCTCAGAACTCCATAATTTATATTAACTGGATTAAAGTATTCAGCAAAGGAGAAATGGAATATACTTCTTAACCATCCTAGATTACTCTTACCCATGTTGCTAGATTCGATTTTTCTTAGCATACCATCATCTCCTTTATTGATATACTCGAATGTGCTCCTTTAAAATGTTAAATTGCTTTGCATCTGGCTGTTGTATTGGTTTGCCAAATGGCATCTGTGCGATTAGCTTCCAACTTTCTGGAATCTTCCATTCCTGTTTTATATCTGCTTCCACCAGTTCATTATAATGTTGTAAGGATGCGCCCAATCCCTCTGCCTCCAATGCAGTCCATAGAACCATTTGAAGCATTGCGCTAGATTGATTTGACCAAACAGGGAAATTATCTTTGTATAGTGGGAACTGTTCCTGAAGAGAATGTACCACACTCTGGTCTTCAAAGTATAGAACAGAACCATATCCACTCTTAAATGAATTAATTTTTTCTTCTGTAGAAGAAAATGCATCTGCAGGAACAATCTTTCTTAAAGATTCCATTGTGATATCCCAGAATTTATCATGTTCCTTCCCTAATAATACTACTACTCTTGCACTTTGAGAATTAAATGCGGATGGACTATATTTTACTGCTTCCTCCACAATTTCCTTAATTCTATCATCTGAAACAACCTCTTCTTTACTAATTGCATAGTATGATCTTCTTGCTTTAATAGCTTCATAAAATTCTTTACTCATAACGATTCTCCTTTTCTTATTCTATTTTTTATAATTCATGATTTAAGGTATCTTGTAATGTAAATAAATCTGCAATTAACCTGTGCTTAAACTCATCGTCAACACCACTAAATATATCATCCAAGAAATCCTTATGTTTTGGAAATACCTGAGAGATTAACTCTTCACCTTTTGCGGTAAGGCATACATAAAAGATTCTCTTGTCCTTATCACATTTTCTGCGGTATACAAGCTCCTTCTTAACTAATTTATCTATAACATAGGTCACCGTTCCGCTGGTAACTAAAATCTTCTCTGCTATTTTCTGAACGGGTTGCTCACCCTTATGAAATAGCATTTCTAAAACACCGAATTCACTTATATTCAATCCATATTCCTGTATGTTTTTTTCTATTTTAGAAAACATAACATTATAGATTCGTGCTGTTGCTATGACTAATTTTAAATTTACTTCATGCATTTTCACACCCTCTTTATCTTGATTTCAAGATAATTATAATTCTTAAATATCTTGATGTCAAGATATTTTTTTAAAAAAAATTGAAGGCAGAACTCCTACTCAGAAATTCTGCCTTTTATCAAATCTAATTACGATAATTTCTTTTCTTCTTCTGTCAGCACTTCATTCATGCTTCCAGTACGATAGCCAAGCATATCTAAAGTAACATATGTAAACCCTATTTTCTTAAAACGTTCCCCTATTCGATCCATCACTGCTGTGTCAAAAAACTGTACGCGTTCTACTGGGGCAACTTCAATTCTAGCGATTTCTCCATGATGTCTTACTCTAACTTGTCTTATCCCCATATCAAGCAAAAATTGCTCCGCTTCCTCCACCATTTTTAGTTTTGGTGCAGTAATTTGATTCCCATATGGAAATCTTGACGATAGACAAGCAAACGCTGGTTTGTCCCAAGTTGGTAACCCTAATTCTTTTGATAAGATTCGAATATCTTCTTTGGTAAGTTTCGCTTCTTTTAAAGGACTGATTACTTCCAATTCTCTTGCTGCTTGCATACCTGGTCTATAATCACCGTCATCATCAATATTGGAACCATCAAATACATATTCTACATTATTTTCTTTGGCAATCGCATTAATCTTAGAAAACAATTCTTTCTTACAGAAATAACATCTGTTTTTAGGGTTACTTGCAAATCCTTCAATGTCAAGCTCTTCTGATGAAATAATTAAATGTCTCGCTCCAAGATCCTTTGCATACTGAATCGCTTCCTTTAATTCTCTTTCTGGATAGGTTGAAGAGGTTGCGGTAATGGCTATCATATTATCTCCCAGTACCTCGTGTGCAACCTTTACTAAAAATGTACTATCTACACCTCCTGAAAAAGCAATTGCAGCACTTCCTCTTTTTTTCATATTATCTTTTAATATCTGAAATTTTTCCTGTAATAGCATTATAATGCCTCCTTATACTTTTATAACTTATAGATTACATCCATCTTAATAAGAATACTCCCTAAAGTGGACTCTATGTCAAGAACAAACGAGTTTTCTAACGAAAAAACAAAAATTATGATAGTCACAGAGATACTCGCGAAAAAAATCTTAACTGTAGTGATTCTATAGGTCAATCGACCACGTTTGGTTATCATGGCTAATATCTACTATGTTTGTATCTTTCATCAAATCCCGTTCTCTTTTAAACTGTTCAATGACAGAAGGCTTCTCCCAGAAATGCATTGGGAAAACATACTTTATCTGAGCCGTCCGAAGAAGACGCTCCAACCCCATATAGTACCATTCTTCCTGCCTTGGATCCAGTGGAGCAAACGCAATATCAATAGCAAGGTTTTCTAATTGAAGCATTTCCTTGTTGAAATTAGCAGTCATATTGTTGTTGTACTGTTTTGATTCTTCTTTCCACACCCACAGATTAAGATCCCCTGCGTGATAGATGGTTTTTCCCTGATAGTTTAGTAAGAAGGCTACTCCACAATCTGTTGACTTTAATGTTTTTAAGATTATAGGCTCTTTATTCTGATCCCAAAACTCATATTCCATATTCGCTTTCACCGAAACTATTTTTTCTTCTATATTTTCCTCGATTGTATTTGTATTACTATTCTTCAAAGCAAAATGCTTGGATGGTTTTATATCGGATGATAGTATATATTCAATATTAGAAAACTGTTGGGACAAACTAAAAATCTGAGGATTAAAATGATCTCCATGACTATGACTTGCAAATACGAATAGTTTCTTCTTAGGATCCATTTTCGGTATCGTACCTTTATAATAATCAAATAGCCAATAGCATGTTTCCCATTCCATTAAGAAGCCACTGTGGTTGATATACGTAATCTCCATTTCATTTCTCCTTTCAATAAAACAATGAAAAAAGATTGCCATGATAAGCAACCCTTTTCTCTTCACTAATACTATTATATACGAAATCCCATTTGAATCAACATTTCTTTATCTTGATTTATATTATTACCGGATGTAGTTAACAAATCACCTGTTATAGTAGCATTCGCACCTGCATGAAATGCCTCTCTACCAGAATCCTTCATTAGACTTCTTCCTGCCGCCAGACGAATCTTGGCAGTGGGGTTAATAAACCGAAACATTGCTATTGTTCTTAATATCTCATCCTCCGTTAACGGTTTAAGGTCTTCATATGTAGTACCTTTAATAGGCATTAATGCATTAATTGGTATAGATTCTATGTTAAGCTCTGCAAGACTAATCGCCATATCTAGTCTGTCTTCAAACGTTTCTCCCATCCCAATAATTCCTCCAGAACACACCTTAAAACCAAGACTTTGTGCGAGTTTTATTCCGTCTATCTTATCATCGTAAGTATGTGTGGTGCAAATATTGGAAAAGTTTCGTTTGGATGTTTCTATATTCTCATGATACATAGTAACTCCACTTGCCTTTAAAGCCACAAATGCCTCTCTCGAAAGCAAACCATGAGATGCACACAGATCTATCTCACATTCTTCTTTCATTCTTTGATAAGCAGTACATGCTTTCTGCAAATCATCTCCCGTTAAATCACGTCCTGCTGTTACGATAGAATAACGGTGAACCCCTTTATCTGCATGTTTTTTACAATCCTCTAAGATTACTTGAGGTTCTAAAAAGTTATACTCCTGAATGTGGGTATTGTGGAAGCTACTTTGTGCACAAAACTTACAATCTTCACTACATCCACCACTTCTTCCATTAATGATGGAACATAAGTCAACCTCATCCCCACACAATTCTTGTCGGATCTGATCTGCACCTTGACAAAGTTGTTCTAGATCAACAATGGCAAAAAAGCTTAAATCATCCTCTCGTTTTAATCTTCTTCCTTGAATAATTTCCTCTGCGAGTATTTTAATATCCATGTTACTTCCTTCTTTATTTCATATTTTAAATTAGTATAACTACCATAACATGATGAGAAGGTCAAAAGTCCTTTGAATAACCTTGAATTGTCAATTTGCACATACACCAACTATACTGAAGTGATACACCATATAATTTGAAGAGCAACTGTTATGAAGTCGTTGGTACTTAGGTCCTGTAGTTTAGGACCTTACGTACCACTACGAACTTCATCCAAGCGAGAGCGTGTTGCGAAACAAATTATATGGTGTATCACTTCCTTTAACCACGTAATCTGTGCAAATTGACAAACGACAAACTTTCTTTTGACCCTCACATCATAACATAGATGGTATAGTCATTATTTCTTACAGAAATCCAGCACTTTTAATCTGTTTTTTAATCGCCACACCTAAACCAATGGCAACTACAATCTTTACTAAATCACCTACGATATAAGGAACCACTCCAACAAGTAATGCTGCGCCGAATGTCATGTTTGTCTGATATGCCAACCAAGCTGTACCTAAACCATAGGTAACTATTGTTCCGAGAATCATTCCCACTGCATACATATAGATTTTACCCGCGAATTTATCAACAAAATATCCTGCAATCAATGCCATAAAGATGAATCCAATTAAATATCCTCCTGTTGGTCCAAGTAACTTAGCAGGACCTGACGAAAAGCTAGAAAATACAGGAACCCCTACAAATCCAATTAATAGGTACACCAGATAGCTTATGGTTCCTTTTTTCCATCCAAGAATGATTGCCGAAATATAGATGGCCAAGTTTGTAAAAGAAATCGGAACTGCTGATATAGGAATTGCAATAGAAAGTGGTCCTAAAATACAGGTAACTGCCGTCATAAGACCGATTAGTGTTAACGTGCTGGTTTTTTTATTATTCATTTTAAAGTCCTTCCTTAGTACTATTATTTTTATGTAATAAAAACAAACCCATTATATTGCAAAAAGATACAATTGTCAACCATATAAGTTTATAGGTTAACAATCTTTATTAAATAGTAAAAATAACATACATAATAAAAATTTATATACTTATGATACGTTATGAATTTATGTATACTTTGAAAGAAGCGACATATTAAGGGGAGGAAAATTATGATAAAAAGAAGAGGAAAATTCTTTTTCCTAATACTTATTTTACTATTAATAATTGCAGTAATTGGAGTGAAAGGAATACAACGAGTGATTAATTCGAATGAACACAAAGATGTCATAAATAAAACAACCATACAACCTTTTGGAGAGAATGTATATGTATTTTCTCCAGCAGACGATCCAGCAAAGGTACAGGAGATCATTGACCAAACCTGGGCAAAACAAGAAACCAACCAATTTGGAACCAATCGTTATACCTTTTTGTTCCTGCCTGGAAAGTATGATGACTCCATTGAAGTTAAAGTCGGTTACTATACTCAGGTGTCAGGTCTTGGCACTCTACCAACTGACACTGTAATTCCGAAACTAACATGTGATGCAACTTGGTTGGGTGATGATAGTAACCATAATGCCACCTGCAATTTCTGGCGTGGTGTAGAAAATATTACGATGAATAGTAATACTTTATTTGCAGTGTCTCAAGCAACCTATATGCGTAGAGTTCAAATAAATGGTTCACTATCCTTACATGATAATAATGGATGGTCAAGCGGTGGTTTTTTAGCAGATAGTAATATTGAAGGAGTTACTGACTCAGGAAGTCAACAGCAATGGATATCCCGTAATAGTAGCGTTGGAACATGGATCGGGCAGAATTGGAATATGGTATTCGTAGGAGTGAAAGAAGGCGAAGCCCCAAATGGAACTTGGCCAGCTACTAAATATACAACTATAGAAAAAACTCCCGTCATTCAAGAGAAACCATTCTTAATCTATGATAACGAACAAGGCTATGGTGTTTTCGTACCTAACAAAAGAGAAAATTCGGCAGATATATCATGGAATACAAAAGAAGACGGAACAATAATTCCTATGAACAAATTTTATATTGCTTCTCCAGAAGCAGATTCCGCTGATACCATAAATGCTGCGCTGGAGGATCAAAAGCACCTTCTCTTAACACCTGGTATTTATGAATTAGACAAACCTATTGTTGTGAACAATCCAAATACCGTCGTTTTGGGTTTGGGTTATGCAACACTGCAACCTACCAAAGGCAATG
The DNA here is from genome assembly GCA_023420935.1 of Bacillota bacterium. Classification (GTDB taxonomy): domain Bacteria; phylum Bacillota; class Clostridia; order Lachnospirales; family Lachnospiraceae; genus Mobilisporobacter. The sequence goes on from JAEZUR010000121.1 coordinate 22,235, forward strand.
CATGTATGGAAGTAGCTAATGTGGATGGTATTAAGATTGCTGGGATATTATTTGATGCTGGAACCGTGGAATCCAACACGTTATTGCAAGTTGGAGCGGAAACTAGTTCGGTTTCCCATGCAGAACATCCTATCTTATTAAGTGACCTTTTCTTCCGTGTAGGGGGAACTGACACAGATAAACCAACTAAGGTAGTTCAGTGTGTGATCTTAAATAGCAACGACATAATTGGAGATAATTTCTGGGTTTGGAGAGCCGATCATGGTGATGAAGTAGCTTGGGATAAAAACACTGCCAAAAATGGTATTCTCATAAATGGAGATCATGTTACCATGTATGGTCTTATGGTAGAACATTTTCAAGAATATCAAACGATTTGGAATGGTAATGATGGACGTACCTATTTCTATCAAAGTGAAATACCATATGATGTACCAAATCAAACAAGCTGGGTGAGTCATAATGGATCCGTAAATGGTTTTGCCTCATATAAAGTAGGTGAACAAGTTACTTCTCACCAAGCGTTCGGAATCGGAATCTACTCTTATCATAGAGATGCCAAAGTTGATCTTAATTCAGTCATGGAAGTTCCAGATCGAGACGGTGTAGCCGTTCACAATATTTGTTCTATTATGATTACTGGTCATCCTGGTATATCACATGTAATTAATAATTCAGGTGAAGCTGCTATCCATGCTGGAGATAGAAAAATTATTGTTGAGTATCAAAATGGAATAATAAAATAATCAATATTTACGATTATTAAGAAACAACTCCTAAAATTGAACTAAAAATAGGCTGTTAAAAGAGCAAGTTTTACATCAAGATGATGTAGAACTTGCTCTTTATAGTCAGCACTTTATCAGGAAGCTATTTCTGAATACCCAACTGCACTTTTCTGGAAAGCGTTACTGATTATTAATTCTCAACAAGAGAAAATGTAAGCTTTTTACCTTGACAGGGGATGAGAAACTTTATAAAATGTGCTGAGTTAGTCACAACTAACACTTGAAATAACCCAACTTGTAATGCAAGAAAGAGAGGAAATATTATGAAATTAAGAAAGTTTAGTTCAATTTTATCATTGGTGCTAGTTTTATCCACGACAGGCTGCTCTAGCGCAAATCAATCTGCTAATACGGCAGAAACTGTTGCACCTACTGCTTCGGCAGAAGCAACTGCTACAGCTACAGATGACAGCACAGAAGCAAATGCCACTCAGTATCCAATTACTATAAAACATGCTTTTGGTGAAACCGTAATTGAAAGCAAGCCAGAACATATTGCTACCATCTCTTGGGGTAATCAAGACGTGCCTTTGGCGTTGGGTGTGGTTCCTGTAGGCGTTTCCATGGCAAACTATGGAGTAACAGATGATAGTGGACTATTACCTTGGACTGGCGCGAAATATAAAGAATTAGGTGTTGATAGCCCAGTTATCTATAATGATACAGATGGATTAAATTATGAAGCTATTAGTGATTCTAAACCAGATGTAATCTTGGCTGCTTATTCTGGTATCACTCAGGAAGAGTATGATCTATTAAGTCAGATTGCACCAGTTGTAGCATATCCAACTGCGGCATGGCAAACATTTTGGCGTGATCAAATTCTTCTTGATGCTACTGGAATGGGTATGCAAACAGAAGGAGAACAATTAGTAAGTGATTTAGAACAACTGATTACTGATAAAACCAGTGAATTCCCACAAATTAAAGGTAAGAAAGCTGCATTCTTCTATTTTAATCCTACTGATCTAGGAAAATTTTATGTTTACTTGCCTACTGATCCACGTGCTGCATACCTTACTGATTTAGGTATGGAAGTTCCAGAAAGCGTATTAAAACTACAAGAAGGTGCAGAAAGCTTTGCATTAGAGCTAAGTGCAGAAAATGTAGATTTATTAAAAGATGTAGATGTCATAGTTGCTTATGGTGATGACACCTTATTAAAAGCATTACAGGCAGATGCTTTAGTTGGAACTATGCCTGCAGTAAAAAGAGGTTCCATCGCTCTTATAACAGATGGTACGCCACTTGCAGCATCCGGAACACCTAGTGCACTTTCTATTCCTGCAACAATTGATGAATATCTTAGCATACTTGGAGAGGCAGCTGATAAAGTAGAATGAAATACAAGAAAATAATTACAATTCTGATTGTAAGTATAATTAGTCTTGTGTTATGTATGTTAGCTTCCTTAGCTTTTGGTGCACGCTATGTAAGTTTCCATGAAGTAGTAAACGCCCTAATACATACAGATACATCCTCACTCAATTCTATTGTTGTACGTGAGCGTATCCCAAGAACTGTTTTTAGTATTATCGCCGGTGCTTCCCTTGGGGTATCCGGCGTACTGATGCAATCAATTACCCGAAACCCTATTGCAGATCCAAGTATCTTAGGGGTTAACACTGGTGCCTCCTTATTTGTAGTAAGCGGCATTGCATTCTTTCATATTAACACAGCTGGACAATATATCTGGTTCGCTTTGATTGGGGCTGCTCTAACAGCTGCCTTTGTATATGGAATTGGTTCCATGGGTTCTGGTGGTGCAACACCAATCAAGCTTGCTTTAGCTGGTGCTGCTACTAGCGCAGCTTTAACATCGTTAGTAAGTGCTATTATATTACCTCGTACTGAGGTTATGAATGCATTTCGTTTCTGGCAAGTAGGTAGTGTAAGTGGTGCTACATGGGAAGGAATCTATTCTGTTATTCCTTTTCTTATCATTGGGCTTATCATTGGTATCATTTCTTCTCCTGCCCTAAATGCCCTTGCCCTAGGCGATGATGTTGCAACTGGCTTAGGCGTAAATACAGGAATAGTTCGAATTGTTGGTGCAATTGCCGGTGTGTTACTATGCGGTGCAACCACTGCAATTGCAGGGCCAATCGCTTTTGTGGGTCTTATGGTTCCACATACTATGCGTCTTATCTGCGGACCTAATTTACGAATTATGATACCTATGTCTGCCATTGGAGGAGCCATCATTTTAACCATATCGGATGTAATTGGTAGACTGATTGGCAGGCCAAGTGAGCTGGAAGCAGGAATTGTCACAGCATTTCTTGGAGCTCCTATCCTAATTTTTATTGCTATGAGAGCGAAGGTGCGATCACTATGACAAAAAATAATCTTGATATTATCAAAATGGGATACCAACATAGAAGGTTCCGCTTTCTACTTGTAACGAGTTTACTTGTATTACTGACCTTAGTACTTTGTACTAGTATGCTTTTACTTGGTAACAGCATATATCCACTTCATGTTGTGGTTCGAGTTCTTATGGGCGAATCTGTTCAAGGAGCATCTTTTGCCATAGGTACCATACGATTACCACGAATGCTCGCTGGTCTACTGGTTGGGATTGCGTTTGGAATGGCCGGAAGTACCTTTCAGACAATGCTTCGTAATCCCTTAGCAAGTCCGGACATAATTGGTATCACTTCTGGTTCTAGTGTTGCCGCTGTGTTTTGCATTCTTGTCCTTAAATTAAGTGGAAGTATTGTATCAGTTGCTGCTGTGTTTTCAGGACTATTTGTAGCCACCTTGATTTATGTTCTTTCCAAAGGAGGTAGTTTTTCAGGTGGCCGCTTAATATTGATTGGTATCGGTGTCCAAGCGATGCTAAATGCAGTCATTTCCTTTTTATTACTAAGAGCATCACTATATGATGTTCCCGGCGCATTAAGATGGTTAAGTGGCAGTCTTAATGGTATGCAAATGACAGATATCCCCGGACTTTTCCTAGCTGTAATCATATTTGGAGTTATTATTATGTTATTTGGTAAGCACCTAAGAATTCTAGAATTGGGTGAACAATCAGCCATCGCACTGGGATTAAAAACCAACTCTACTAGACTTTTACTTGTACTTAGTGCTGTATTTTTAATTGCCTTTGCTACCGCTATCACCGGTCCAGTTGCATTTGTTGCCTTTCTAGCAGGACCCATAGCAAGTAAACTCGTAGGCCAAGGATCACCCAATGAATTACCCGCTGGACTAGTTGGAGCATCTTTAGTGCTTGGTGCAGATTTAATTGGTCAGTTTGCCTTCCATATTAAGTTTCCAGTTGGTGTTATAACAGGAATATTAGGTGCACCTTATCTCCTATTTTTACTTATTCGAATGAATCGATCAGGAGGATCATCATGAAAACAACACCTTTGTTTAAAGCAAATCATATCGTCGCCGGATATGATAATAAAACCATCCTTCACGGCATTGATATTGTTATACCGAATAATAAAATCAGTGTTATTATAGGATCTAATGCCTGCGGAAAATCCACCTTACTGAAAACTTTAGCTAGACTAATGAAACCAATGTCAGGTGAGATTCTTCTTGGTGAAAAGAACATCTCTGAGATTCCATCCAAACAATTAGCTCGTACCTTAGGACTACTACCGCAATCTCCAGTAGTTCCAGAAGGCATCGCAGTAGCCGATCTGGTTGGGCGTGGTAGGTTTCCTTATCAAACATTTTTTAAAGGTTGGAGTAAAAAGGATTACGAGGCTGTGGAAGAAGCCATGGAAATCATGGGAATAACTGATCTGGCTAACCGCAGTGTGGATGAACTTTCTGGTGGTCAAAGGCAACGTGTTTGGATTGCCATGGCACTTGCTCAACAAACCGACATTCTTCTGCTAGATGAGCCAACTACTTTTCTTGATATCACATACCAAATAGAAATTCTAGATTTGTTGACAGATTTAAATCGCAGACGCGGTACTACGATTGTTATGGTTCTTCATGATATTAACCTCTCAGCTAGATATGCAGACTATATTTTCGCACTCCATAAAGGAAATCTCATCTCCCAGGGTGCTCCATCGAATGTTATCACTGAAGATCTAATTCAGAATGTATTTGGACTTGATTGCGCTGTCATAAAAGATCCTGTTTCTGGTTCTCCATTTATCATTCCCAAAGGTAGACATCATGTAAACGAACCTACTATATCCTCTTTCGTTTCCTAATATAAAACCCGAAAAAGTAGAACTCAAATGTGGTTCTACCTTTTCGGGATATTTTTTATCCTTCTGATATATGAAGGATTTGATATATATTGTTGTTACCGGCATCATCAGGAAAATCAGTATAGAAGCGGAATAAACTGTACCTCCATTTATCCGGGTTATATATGCATACCTGTCCTGTACAACTTTTATCCTCTGCAACTATGCTTTCAATACAATTTGGAAATTTAGTCAGACTCGAATCCGGTAATATATCATTCGTTATTTCAATCACATATCTGGACTTTTTAAATTGCTTTGATAATTCTACAGTAATAGGGATTCCAACATTAATGCTTTGCCAGCCAAAAGAGTTGATAATATTATCATAAAATCCTTCAAACAAAAATCGATTCATTCCCTCGCTTTTATTCCAGAGATAAAGAGGAGCGTACATATTTGCAAAGTTGTTACTATCTTTTTCTTGAATTAAATAACACTTAAAAAGTAAGCCATCAAACCCATCGGTCTTAGAACCATTTTGTCTAACTCTTTCCTTAATTATATTCATATCATAATCATTTGGTAAATTAATTTTATATTGCATACCAATCATTTTATATCCTCCTTTTACATTATGTTGAATCCTTTACTTCTCTATTTTAAATCAATCTTATACGATTGTATAATTAACAAAAATGAACTATAATATCGTTATTAATGATATTTAAAGGAGATGTTGGAATGGAAATTAATGATATTAAAATATTTATAGAGTTATATCATAACAAGTCTATCTCGAAAACAGCTGAAAAACTCAACTATACCCAATCTAATATTTCTACACGACTTATAAAACTAGAAAAAGAATTTCACAAACCATTTTTTAAAAGAACAAAAAAAGGTTTGGAAATTCTTCCATCTGCTGAACGTTTCTATCAATATGCTTTACAAATTAGCTTAACCTATGATAAATTATTTGCTGAGTTTTCTATCGAAAATGATCATATAGACATTGCATCAACTCAATTGTTGTCTAGATTATATTTTCCAAGCTTATATCGTAAAAATTCTAATTTAAACCTTCATACAGGTGCAATCAATAGAATAATCCGAGATTATGGCAATAACATTTACGACATTATAATTACTCATACCCAAATAATATCGGAACAAAATGTCTCTAGTTATAATAAAACTGAAGTGTTATGTTGGATCCAATCTAAAAGCTTTATTGATGCTCTTGAGGAAAAACCTAGTATCATTCTAAGTAGGGATAAATATTGTCCCTTAAGAAAATTCTCACTTGAAGCAATTACGAAGTATAATCTCACAATGCCAATTTTGGAAGTCGATACTTTAGATTTGATGTTTTCCTTACTTCATACTACAAATAGCATTGCTTTATTGCCACTAAAGTTTATTCAAAATGATAATTCCCTATTAAAATATGCAAAACTGAATCCTGAATCCTTAGATATATTTTTTTATTGTAATAATGAAACCCATATAAAACTTATGGAAGAATTGTTTTATTAAACATTATCACTATTTGCCTGTTTATGCATAAGTTCTTCCATTTGCTGTTTTGCTTCTGGAGACAATCCATCAATAAGTTGATTACGACCTTTCCCCTGTAATTCTTCATAGGCTTGTTTTATTCGTAAGTTAGTCTCTTCGATCTCAATCTTTAATTCTCTGGCAGATAATAAGCTACTGCCTGCTCCTCTAATAATAATTTGCTGCAAACCATCGGAGGTTGCTACTGTAATATTGTATTTTTTCTGATTGTCATGGGCGAATTTTTCGATATACATATCGGCTGTTTGTGCTTCTTTCGTATATAGCATTCGGATGTTTTGATAATCTATCAGTTCCTCCACATGCCCTTGTACTCGATATGCATCAAATACAACAATAATCTGGCATTTTCGTATGCCTTGATAATTACTAAGCATTTCTAATAATTTGATTCTTGCACCATCCATATTATCATCTGCCAACTCTTTTAGTTCCGGCCATGAAAAAATAATATTATATCCATCAACCAATAAAAACTCTTCTTTGGTTTCTTTCGGCCTGCTTACATAACTAGCTGATTCATAATAACTATCCCTTGCTGATCGGCCTTTTTTCCAATTCGACTTTTTCCCTTGATTTGCATAAAAGGTACTATTGATTATATTATCAATCTCATCTAAATCAATCCAGGTCTCTTCAGTGTTTGAGTGAATTGATTGCTTCGTCACCTCTGCTACTTCCTTTTTATTCTGAAAATAGCTCTCAACATGCATGTAATCCTTTACTTCATCCCAATCCACAAGAAATCCAGCTCCATGTGCGCAAAAAACGGAACCCGTTGGATTTTCAATATCACGTTCTGAGTCATATCCAAACGCATCTATCACTTCTTCTGTATTATGGCAAGGTTCGTATCCTTTCATATTAAGGAGCAGTCTACCTAACCCCTTTGTGTAAGCAGTTACTTCTTTCTGATAATTTCTCATTGTAATAACAGGTGCACTTCCCACAAGAATGGACATCTCTCCATCTGTTTGTTGTATTTCACAAATTCCACTCATTTTCTCTACATCCGTCATAGCTCTTCCAACCATTTTCTCTGGAAGCTCAAGCTGGAATGAATAATACGGTTCTAATAGAATGGACTCTGCTTCCTTTAACCCTTGTCTTACAGCCCTGTAGGTAGCTTCTCTAAAATCTCCACCTTCTGTATGCTTATTATGGGCTCGACCTGATACTACTGTTATTTTCATGTCTGTAATCGGTGATCCTGTTAAAATCCCTCTATGGACTTTTTCTTCCAGGTGAGTTAGTATTAGTTTTTGCCAGCTCTTTCCGAGCAGATCTTCACTACAGTTTGTATCATACTCTAGTCCATTTCCTGGCTCACCTGGTTGTAATAATAGATGAACTTCCGCATAATGACGTAATGGTTCAAAATGACCTACGCCTTCTACTTGATTGGCAATGGTCTCTTTATAAACTATCCTTCCCTCATCAAAAGACACGATAACACCATATCGTTCTTGTATTAGGCTCTGCAATATTTCAATCTGTACCTCTCCCATGATCTGTGCCTGAATCTCTTGTAATTGCTCATTCCAAACAATATGAAGCTCTGGTTCTTCTTCTTCAATTTGTCTTAATTTAGGAATCATCATTCTAGGATCTATTCCGGTTGGTAGGATAATCCGATATGATAATACTGGTTCCAAAATTGGAGGCTTAGATGACTCTTCTCTCCCTAAGCCTTCCCCTGGTTTCGTTTGGGTAAGACCTATAACAGCACAAATGGAGCCTGCCTCAATCTCATTTACAGCTTCTGACTTTTGTCCTGAATAGATACGTATTTGATTTATTTTTTCTTCCCATATACCATTGGTTAACGTATCTTTTACTTTCAGTTTTCCGCCAGTAAGTTTCATATGGGTAAGTCGGTTTCCTTGCTCATCTCTTGTAATCTTAAATATTTTAGCTCCAAACTCTTCCGGATACTTTGGTATCATAGTATAGCTCTCTATCCCTTGAATAAATTCATCAATCCCATCAAGTTTTAATGCTGAACCAAAATAACAAGGAAAAACCTTACGTTCCCTGATTGCATATTTGATCTGATTTACATCAATATCACCCGTTTCCAGATAAACTTCCATCATACCTTCATCGCACATGGCTAACTGTTCACAAAAGTCAGGGCTTCTATCTTGTCCAAAATCTGAGCACCCATCATCAAGTTGGTTTGCTATTTCTTTTATTAACGTTTTCTGATCTAATCCGTTTTGATCCATCTTATTGACAAAAATAAAAACTGGGATCTGATACATATCTAACAAACGCCATAATGTTTTCGTATGACCCTGTACCCCATCTGCACCACTTATCACTAATATAGCATAGTCTAAAACCTGAAGGGTTCGTTCCATTTCTGCCGAAAAATCCACATGGCCTGGTGTATCAAGTAGCGTTACTTGGATATGTCCAATATCCAAAATAGCCTGCTTGGAGAAAATAGTGATTCCTCTCGCTTTTTCCAACTCATAGGTATCTAGATAAGCATCCTTATTATCTACTCTTCCTAACTTCCCTATCTTACCACTTTGATAAAGTAAACTCTCGGATAAGGTAGTTTTCCCAGCATCTACGTGTGCTAATATTCCAATGACTAATTTATTCATAATCTATTCAAATCCTTTTTATATTTCGGTCTAGTAATCAATTATTTCATAATTCTAATCTAACTTTATCTTTATTATATAATACCAGTTAGACTGGAATCTGACAATTTAATCATACTATATTCATAAAATTTAATTATATTTCGACTCTTATTCACCTATAGTTATTTGAATAAACCATGTGCTACCTAAATAATCATAGAATCAATTTTAAAAAATCATTGAAAATCTATGTAACATATGTTACTATTAACATATGTTATTTGTAAAGCGAGGTTAGAACTATGTCTATAAAATATGCAATACTAGGTATATTGAGTTGGAAATCCTCTACTGGATATGAGCTTAAGAAAATCTTTGAGGACTCCTCTATTCTGTATTGGTCTGGTAATAACAATCAGATATATAAAGCTTTATTGGAGATGCAGGAAAATATGCTTGTTACAAGCCAAGTGATTCACCAGGAAAGCTCCCCTTCCAAAAAAATATATACGATAACGGAAGAAGGTCGAAAAGAACTGAAAGAATGGGTTGTAACATTACCAGAGGCTCCTGAGATCAAAAAATCATTTTTAGTGCAACTTGCATGGTCAGATATGTTAAGTAGTAAAGAACTACATCAATGTTTTTCTAACTATGAAAAAGAGCTTCTTTTACACCTTGTTATGGAACAGGAGAAGAGCAAACGTGCGCTTCATTCCCCTAATAGAACCCCAAGAGAAGCCTTACTATGGGAGATGATCTCTGACAATATTATTAAAACCTATAAAACCGAATTGATCTGGTTGCAAGAAACTCGCAAGAAATTAATAGAGCATGAATTAATTGAGGAGATGGACAATATGAATTATGAAATTAGAGAAATGGAACACACAAAATATATAGAACTAATTTCCGCTACGAATCAAATTCGTACCGAAGATGATGCACTTGACTTAATCGCTTTATGTTGGGAACATGAAACATACTTAATTATGATTCATTATGAATCCTTAGCGAATGACTTCTTTCAACTGAAAACCAAAGCTGCAGGTAATATCATTCAAAAATTTATAAACTATAATATTAAGACAGTAGCTGTTATTCCAGAGGAACTTATGCAAAATGGAAGATTTAAAGAAATGGCCTTGGAGATTAATAAAGGGAATCATTTTAGAATGTATGGAGATAAAGTGGAAGCTGAAAAATGGCTACTTGCATAGAATAGTAATAGAAGCACCCATCAATTATGATATGATGAGTGCTTCTGTTATTTACTCCCATTTAAAAAACTTTATGGATATACCAATACACACAACTGCTAACAAGCAAATTATAATAATTGGAAACATTACTTCTGTTAATGAGAAACCTAAGGTTGCTGCTTTCAGCATTTTAATCCCTTGAGTCAAAGGCAGTACACCCACCAAGTTCTGAAGTGTTTTAGGCATAATTTCATATGGCAAGGTTGCCCCTGAAAAGATTAACATTGGAAAATACAAAAGGCTGGCTATTACACTAGCAATTTTCATATTTGGAGCAATTCCACCAACCATCATTCCAATGCTAAACATGGATAACATGACCAAAAAATAGCTTCCTAAAAAAACTAAGATGGAACCATCCATCTGATAATGGAATAATAACTTTGCAGTAATAGCAACTAGGATTAATGATACAACGGAATACAGCATATATATCACAACATGAACAATCAGAATTAAGACCGGACTAATTGGCGTAACCCGAAACCTTTTTAGTATCTTTTTCTGCCGATAATCTGAGATCAAAAGAGGTAACCCCATTACCCCTCCCGCACAAATAGCAATGGTGGATATTGCGCCAAAGGACTGTTCTAATAGAGTATACTCCGCCCCTTTAAATGCTGGTTTATCTCCGTATAACATACCCAGTATTATTAAGATAACTAGAGGCATACATATTGCAAAGATAACCATATCCATACCTCGAATCGATAATTTTAATTCTGTTTTCAACATCTCTTTAAATGCTTTCATGTTTTATCCCCTCCTCATCGGTAAACCAAAGATATGCATCTTCCATATTATCATATGGACTAGCCTTAACAGCTTCATTCACAGTTCCATTAAAAATGATTTCTCCATTCTTAAGAATAGCGATTCTATCGCATAACGCCTCCACTTCATCCATAAAATGCGAAGTCAGAAAAATAGTCATTCCATTCTCTTTCAACCCAGTTAAGCACTTCCATACTTCCCTTCTAGCCTTTGTATCAAGTCCAGTTGTTAATTCATCTAGGAAAACAACTTCAGGGTTTGGAATTAAGGCAAGCACAATAAATAAACGTTGTTTTTGCCCTCCGGAAAGCTCATTTACAGGACTTTTTACTTTTTCTGATAGACCAAATTGTATAAGTAATTGTGTGTAATCTGTTGCATCCTTATAAAAAGATTGAGTTTCTCTACATAGTTCAGAAACCGTTATCTTATCAGGATAATTTGCTTCTTGAAATTGCACACCAACCCGTTCGAATAAAGTTCTACGGTCTTTTATGGGATTCATTCCTAATACTGTCACGGTGCCACCATCTGCATGTTTAGTTCCTAACATACACTCAATGGTTGTACTTTTTCCTGCTCCATTTTCACCTAACAACCCAAAAACTTCTCCTTGATGAACGGAAATATTCAGATCCTTTATGGCAGGTATACCATGGTAAGCCTTACACAACTGTTCGACTATTATCGTCTCTTTCATATCAATAATCCTCCTTTTTTGTATAATTCACCTAGTAATTCCTGGTGATTTACTTATGTTCAACGCAATAATAATAACACCAGCCCTAGGGCTGGTGTTAAAGTGGAGGGTTATTTTCTTTTTTCATTTCCGTCAATCTACTATAAATAATTTGAGCATTCCCTTTGGCACGATGTAGTGATGTAAGTAGCATGTCACAAGCGGATATAATATCATCTTGTATAAATGGAGTATCTATCATGGTTCGAATATCTGCATTAGGATTCTTTGATACCCCTGTTAACATTCTTAATATTGCTGATAATGAATAATTAGCACATCGTAAGGAACGTATTATTTTCAATTGTTTTATATCTGCATCTGTATAAACCCGATATCCATTTTGCTTTCTTTTTACGGTAAACAAACCATTCATTTCCCAATTTCTTAACGTATCCATGGTGATATTTAAATATAATGCTGTTTCTTTTCGTGTCATTTCTTGATTAGAATCAACTTTAACACGACCAGACAGAATCTCTTCTACGATTCGAATGGCTTCTTGTGCATGTTCTATTTCTAGGTTCACTTTGTTCGTATAGTCTTGTGTTAATTGAAGCGCCAGATCAAACTCTTTGTTGGCTGTTGCCTTAATTATTTCAACAGAATGTTTACGAAGTCCATTTTGTAATATTTCAACCTGTAATGCAATCCGTGCAATTTGAAATTGCTGTATATGAAGTTTTGTAAAAACACGGTATCCATTGGCTTTTCTTTCTGGAGCTGTAATGAGTTTTAAATCCTCATAAAGTCTTACGGTATTAGGGTGTATCCCAATAATATTTGCCACATCTGATGTAGAATAGATTTCTTGCATTACGCCACCTCCTCACCATGCTATTATACCACGAATATAAGTCTGGTGTTATAGTGGAGGGTTATAATTTCAATGAGTAACTTTTTGATGTAGATCTCACTTGTAGCGTTGGTTTATTTCTTCTACATACTTTTTAAAATTAACTAAAATAGCCTGCCATCCAGCCTTTTGCATTTCTAGAGAATTTTCACTTTCTGCATCAAAAGTCTCCGTTATGTCTGTGGACTCTTCCTCACATTTAAAAATAATTACTACCTTTCTACCATCTTCTATTGTATAGGCTATCTTCTCATGTAGCTTTATATCATCATATACACCAGAAAAATCAAAACCAAAACTACCATCTTTTGCTTCCATTCTAGATCTAAATTTACCACCAATCTGCAAATCATTCTCCGCCTCTGTAGTGTGCCAGTCATCGGATGCATTATTCCAATTCTTAATATGTTCAGGTTCTGTAAAGTATCTCCATACTGATTCTACAGGTAAATTAATTGTTGTTTTTATTGTTATTGACTGTTTATCCATATTCTTTCCTCCTATTAGTCTTGCCAATCATTACCTTCCACATCACTTGCCAATTCTTCTAATAAACTTTCAATTTTGGGAGTACATCTTCTCCCTCCACACGGACCTGAGCCGGCGCCAGTTGCTTTCTGTACCTCTGCTACAGTGGTTGCACCATTTCGAATTACTTTTTTCATAGTTGATCTTGGGATAGCCTTACAAATACAAACTTTTGTCATCCTATCTAAGATTTCTTGTTCTTTATCATCCATAATTAACCTCCTTTGTATTGGTTTTTATTTAATTTATAGTTCCTTCTTCCAGTATCGTTCCTTTTGTTCCATGGTCAGTGAATCTACAAATCTTTCCTTCATTTTAAGAAAAATCCGAATATCCATTAAAATAATATACAAAACTGCTCGATTTTCAAACTCATCACGAGTTACTGGAAGAGAGCTCTCTTTAAACTTTACTAATAAAGCCTCCTGCGTTCGCAATAAATCTTTTGTATTCTGTGACTCAGAAAGTGTTTCGGAAATACTACGAATGAACATAGCCATATCATCTGAATGCGTAGTAACAGTAGTAAGTGTTCTTATCTTTTCATATATTTCTTTTAGAATGTTATATTGCTGATTACGCATATCCATATACTCGATATAATAACGACTCTCCTGAAAAAAAGTGTTATTCATATTCGTATAAGCATGCTTTAGTCCCATTTCAATATGCTCTTTTAGTTTATCTAAACTTTGTTCATTATAATCAGATTTATTCTGAATAAGTAATTGTTCAGCCATTTCTGATAATATTACTTTCAAATCTGCTTCAATTTTTCGCTGTTCTCTACGTATCTGCTTTTCATTGTTTGGAATATAAATATTTAGTAGAATACCTATTCCAGCTCCTATCACTAATAGTAAGGCTTCATTCCTTATCATAGAGAAAGAGATTTCTTTTTCTAACAAAAAATGCGTTGCTAATACAGCATTCATAGGAATCGCATCATAAATCTTAAAATAATAACATATGCTTGCAAATACCATCAAAAAAACTCCAAACGCGATTGGCGTAAAGGATAAGAAATAAAATACCATAAACAATATCATGATTGACAGGGCAAATGCACCTGTTCTAATAAGCGCTAAGGAAATCGTAGCTTTTTTAGTATCCTGCAAACTTAAGAGTGTGATAATTCCTGCAGAAATAGCATAGTCAAGCCCCAAGGCATACGCAGTCACAATTGCAATAACACTACCTACTGCTATTTTACTTACTTTTATATATTGATTTATATTAACTCCTCCTCTACTACACTTCTATATTTCTGGTAATAGCTTATCAATTTCACATTGTGCGTTAATTACAAGCCAAAATTGCGGATAGTAACTCATTATATTCCATAGCCCAGTACCTTGTAGATCATTTTCTATCACTAAATTAACTATTTCATTAATCGTTCTAGCATCAACAAACCATACCACGTGATTATCAACTCCCTTATTGGCCTGAACTTGATACTCAAAATATGGTGTTTTTGATATTTCATCAAATAATATAGTAGATTTATAGTATCTTGCCAAGTCTATTGCAGCAGCTAGAGTAATTGCATTTGCTTCAGAAAACCCCTGAATATAGGGTAGTCTCCAATCATACCCCAATAAAGGGAAACCTATATTTAATTTCTTAGGCTCAATCATCTGTTTTATATATTCTAAATAAAGTTTTATATCAGCAATAGAACTTACTGGCATAGGAGGTCCATATTGGGTTCCCCAGAAAAATCGCATCAAATATGCTTCATTTATTAATTTATTATAGGCTGTGTAATCTATTTTCTCAAAAAATGTTTGATTATCTTCTATCATAAAATTGGGGTCTATTGTGATAAAAACTGGAAATCCTTCTTTATTCAGTATAGATGTTAACCGTTTTAAGTAGTTTAAATACAATTCTTCATTTGTTTCATTCAGAAACGTAATCGTGATGTTTAACCCATAATACCCTTTTTCTTTCATAACTTTAAGCATATTTTGCGCATGTGTTTCCTGATAATCTGGATTTAATAAGATCTCATAAATCATTGCAGGATCTCGTTCGCCTCGAAAGGTCACACTTGTTACTAGCATTAATGGAGCGACTCCGAATTGCTTTGTAGTTTTAATCAATTCTGTGTCATCATAAAATGATTCAATCTCTCCTTTTCGTAACGTTTTATAATTTAATATAGAAAGATAGGTTAAATAAGGCAACGACTTTTTCAGCGTGTTGCTATCAATAAAAGGAAACGCATAGGCATTCGTCGTAATGGATACTCTTGTATTATAACTAATTACCAGTATATCTCCTGGATAAATTGATTCTCTCTCCCAAAGATAAGGATTGTTACGATATAGTTGTGACATTGTAATCCCATGATCCAAAGCAATACTGGATAAGGTATCACCCATTTTCATAATATATTCCTTTTCAGGATAGGTAATCACGATTGTCTGTCCGATCACTAAATCGTTTGGATATGTAATTCCGTTTTCCTGTATTAGTCTAGTTTCTGAAACTCCAAATTTATCAGCAATTGTTGATATGGTATCTCCTGCTTGAACCACATAAATAATCATATGATTACCATAACCTTGAGTTTTTATTATTATATGTTAAAAATCAAGTTAGATTACCCTAATACCATGTTTATCTATTGGAAATAATCCACCCATCCGCTTTATAAATCTTAGCAAAATTACCATTCACAATGTTTCAATTTTTGACATTGTATCCATTTATTTCATAATATCACAAAAATAAAATATCGCCAATTACATTATGCAATTGGCGAAAAATGAAATCAAGAAAATCCCTATTTAGTATAATAATAACAATAATATATCTATGGTTCAGTCTTTCCTTCGTAATTTTTATTCTTTATCTCATTAAAAATATTTGTACTCTTTGTTTTATTTTCCTTCGTATGTTTATGCCCTTCCATCCAATCCTTTATATTACTAATTTCGGACATAATAATGATAAAATCTTCTTTTTGATCGGTTTTTTATCATCTTTCAGCTCATATCCTAATTGCCCGCTTACTTCTATAGTTGCAGTTTTTACGTCATCTATTGAAGATATACCACTCTGTCTAAGTCTTGTTTCCAACCGATCAACTGTCAATCTCAGTTTTTTAATATTTTTTATATTTAATTTTCCATCTTCAATAACGATTACTGCTTTACCAGAGAAAAATGTTTCAAATAAATCAAATTTCACCTCCAAGTATTCGCTAATAACCATTAGACCTGTAAACAACAACGCAACTAATAGAGTTTTAACAATTCCCTGGCCTGCAATCGGTTGAATTAATAATGAACCAATACCAACCATAACTATGGTCTGAGTTATCGTCATCTGTGAGATAGATTTTCTTCCACCAATTCTCAGAATTAACTTACCAAAAAAGAATATAAGTAATGTTCTCCATATCCAATTATAATCCATAAAATCTCCATTCAAAATTAATTATTTCAAATATAATTGATGCAAATTATTATCTCCCATAGTTTTTTTTATAGTCAAGCCGAATCAAAATTACGAAAAAAGTATAAGTATGTGATTTAATCACTATATCATTTGATTCTGTTTGATATAATTACATATGTGGTATAATAAAACTTAAGCATTCCTAATCACAATTAAACTAATGGATAAGTATGGAAGAAAGGAAATTCTATGAAAATAAAAAGCATCATTACTATATCACTAATTCTCATAATCACTTCATTAAGTGGTTGTAGTAACGATCGTAACTCCTCTGATCTTAGTTACTCAAACATATCTGCAAAAGAAGCAAAAGAAATGATGGACAGCGATACCTCTATTACTATTCTAGACGTAAGAACAGAAGATGAATTTAATACTGGACATATTGAGGATGCTATTCTAATTCCAGATACTGAAATTCGAGAAAAAGCAGAAGAATTATTAATTGATAAACAAGCTCCTATTCTTGTATATTGCCGTAGCGGCCGAAGAAGTGCTCTTGCTTCTGCCACTTTAGTTGATCTTGGCTATAAGAAAGTCTATGATTTTGGAGGTATCATCGACTGGGAGTATGATATTGTAACTGAATAAAAATTTTATATGCTTCTACTCATCTCCAAAAGTTCCTCGTTTGTTAATGCTGCATTATCTTCATTTACTAAAACAATTAAGCAGTCACCCGAGTGAATCGTAGTATTTCCTTTGGGAATAAGTTCTTTTTCACCTCTTCTTATTCCAACTAACAAACAATCATTAGGAAGTGATAGCTGTTTAATTTTTTTCCCATCCATGAATGAAGCAAGATAGACTGGAATTTCTAATATTGATTTATTATTACTATTGCCATGAAACTTAAACTGCCCGTTATTTCTTAAAAGTCTTTCAAGTAAAGATTCATAGATTGGTTCTGATTCTAATATGTAAGCAACAGAATATGCAACTAAAGAAACTACACTTAATGATAATAAATTAGAAAATGATCCTGTCATCTCTGTTATTAAAATGCTGCCCGTTATTGGTGCTCTAACTATGGCTGTAAAGTAACCAGCCATCGCTAGCATTATAAAGTTATTTATAAATTTATAGTCCATTCCTGTAAATTTAACGATTAAATTACCATAGATTGCTCCGGTTAGTGCTCCCAGGACTAATAATGGAAAAAATATTCCACCGGGAGCACCAGAACCATAACTTAACAAAGAAAAAAAGTATTTAAATATAAGAATAATCAAAAGCATTTTTAAGGTATAATTACTATTAATTAAGGAATCGATTAGAGAATGTCCACCTCCTAAAACCTGTGGCAAGAATATTATTAGAAAACCTGCTGCTATAAAAGGAAGCATTGGTCTGAATTTCACAGGAAGCCACTTTAATTGTTTATATAAATCCTGCGCCTTTAATAAGGTATAATTGTAAAATGCACCAAACACACCCACAACAACTCCAAGTAATATTATGTATCCATATTTATCTAGGGAAATCGCTGTCACATTATGAAAATTAAATACTGGTTTCAGCCCAAAAAAATATTTTGAAATAAAATCAGCTGTTAAAGATGCTGCCATAGCGGGTAATAATATAAGGGGTGAAAAGTGTTTATGCACTTCCTCTAATGCAAACATAACTCCTGCTAAAGGAGCATTAAATGCTGCAGCTAATCCAGCGCTTGCACCACTTGTTATTAAATATTTTTCTTCAATTTTTAGTCTTTTAAGTAACTGACTAATCCCTTGTCCTACAGATGCTCCAAGTTGTATGGATGGGCCCTCTCTACCGAGAGATAATCCTGCACCAATACATATTACTCCACCGATAAATTTCTTTATAATGATGGATAACCAGTTTGCTTTAATTTTTCCAATGAGCATTCCCTCAACTTGAGGAATGCCACTTCCACTAATTAAAGGTTCGTTTTTAATTAACATGCCAACAATATAAGCTGAAATAATTAAAACAACAAACCATATTGGTATAAGTTTATACATAGATATGTTTTGATTAAAAATAAAACTCCGTAATTCTTCTGCTTTTTCGAGAACAATTCTATAGAAAACGATCAGTAATCCTGATAAAATTCCAACTATAATTCCTTGAAATATTATTTTTAGTCTAAAGTTTTGCCAATGATTTAATATATTAAATATATTATTTCTATTATAATTCTTATCCATTTCAAACCTCTTTCATTGTTTATACTAAGCCATAGCCTCCATTATAAAACATTAAGATTAATTAATCAAATCGGATTGTATTAAATTATTCAACCTGGGCAATATAATGACGTAAAACAACTAAAGGAGGTTTTTTATGTTAACTATGGCTATAGAAAAGAATAAGGCATGCATTGATGCTTGTGGAAGATGTGCTCAAGCATGTTATGAATGTTTTCATGCATGTTTAAATGAACCTGATTTAAATGCTAGAAAAAATTGTGTTAGTATGCTTGTAGAATGTGCGATGATGTGTCAAATGTCTGTTTCCATGATGTGTATGAATGGACAGTTTTCCAAAGAACATTGTGCTCTTTGTGCTAAGATTTGTGATAGTTGTGCGAAAGAATGCGATATGTTTAAAGATGATCATTGTAAGCAATGTGCACAGGAATGTACCTCATGCGCTGAAGAATGTAGAAACATGGCAGGAATGTAAAAATAATGACTATAAGAGGAGGATTATTCTTCCCCTTATAGTTAAATATTAAAGATACTCTGAACTCATAAGCGAAGCAACTGCTTCTTCCATACTGTACATATTCTTTTCTTTACACATAATCCACTTGGCTGCATAGATAGCTCCCTGACCAAATGCTGCTCGATTGAGGGATTCATGCTTGATTCTTATTGTTTGATTGGGCAAACCAAAGATTACTTCATGTGTGCCAACAATTCCACCTACTCGAATAGATTTCACATGTTCATCGCTATTGATTTCTAAATCCTGTGCAATCTGTAAGGCAGTTCCAGATACAAATTTTTTCTCCCGAAAATGTTCTTCTACAATACTAATGTCTGCACCAGGAACTACTTTTTTAAAGAGCTTGGACGCTTTTATCAAAAAATTAATTCCAAGCGTTATATTCGGTGAATAAAGTACGGCAGTCTCTTCACTTAAGGCTTTTAACTGCTCAAAATTATTTTCATCATAATTAGAAATAGCAGATACAATACGTATACCAGATTTAGCTGCGGTTTTATACTCATTGACAGAACAATTACTTGAGAAATCTATAATTACATCAACTTTGTTTTGTTCATAAAATGTATTGAAATTCGTGTTACTTACACAATATATTCTCCCTTCATCATCAGGAAAACCCAACAAACGGCTGGCATACTCTCCCTCATTCATATCTGAATTTCTCATAACCCAACACAATTTCAGATTTGTATCCTTAATAATCTCTTGTGCTACAATAGACCCTGTTTTACCATATCCAAACAGTCCAATTGTTAAATGCTTCATAGATAATACCTCCTTTGGTAATTAAGTTTGAAAAAAGCTACAGGGTAACCCCTGTAGCGCAAAATTTTAATACAATAAAAAATAGTATACAATTAATACAATTTTTCTTCCTTTCTTGCGCTTACGAGATTAGCTGACGGACTCGGATTGAAAAGATAATCCTACACTAAATTGTGATTCACCCCTAAAAAATTGATTGGTTCTCCCATTCCATAATGGATTCAGCGTGTATTCCAATATTTAATTTTCTATAAACAATAAAAAAGAGAACTTTAATAATAAAGCTCTCCACCCTTAAGCTCAAAACTTGAAACAGTTAAATACTGCCAACCGGAAATATATGTAGATTCTATCATATTTTCCTATATTTGTCAACAAGCTATCCAACTATTGTAATAGTTCCAGTAATTCATAAAAATACTCTGGTTGTTGCGTCTTGTTAAGTTTATACCAGACATCTAATAGCTTAGGCGCAAAAACATCCAAAGCCTTCAAAACATGTACTGTAAATTCCAATGGAGCTCCGCCTGAAGCTGTAATTAAATTACCATCCGTCACAGCTGGATCAGCTTTATAAAACTTTTCACCTTTGTAGTCAGGACAGATCATTTTAAGATATTCCAGATCATTACTGGTATGACATCTATTATTTAATAAGCCTTTCTGTGCAAATGCTATCGTAGCACCACATATAGCTGCCACTATAATTTTCTCCTTTAAACATTGCTTTGCTATCTCAATGATTGGATTATGGATTTCCTCCATCCAGGAATCACCACCTGGTAAGATCAAAGCATCTGTATTTTTAAAATAACATTCTTCTACTGCTATATCAGGTAATAGTGTTAACCCTCCCATAGTAGTTACTGGTTTTTTTGTAATTCCTACCGTAACTATTTTTACAGGTACTTTTGTCTTCTTAAAATATCTGCCAGAGTTTAGTTCTGCAGTCAGATAACCGATTTCCCAATCTGACATAGTATCAAATACATAAAGATAAGCAATGCTATTCATGTTAAATTCTCCTTTAATTTAAAATCAATCATTAAATTGATTTCATTTTTTATTTAACAGTATAATAGCATAGATTCACTGACAACTAATGTCAGTGAATCCAATTATATTTGATTATATTTTATAGTATTCCATTAATTCCATTGCCAAAGAAACCATCTTTTGTTTAAGGCTGAGTGGTTCTAATACTTGAATTGATTTGCCATAAGAAAGAAGAAAATACGGTACATATTCCAGTGTAAACTGTTCATTAATTAAAAATACTGCTTCTTTTAAAGACCGCTTGTTAAAATAATGACCTAAAAACCAATGATTACATAAGTCATCTAAGGTCTCTTCTTTTCCACTTATAATGATTGAACTCATGCCATTTATATCTGCAGTATCAGGTAATACCTGTTGTAAAAAATATCCCTTTCCCGAGAAGTGTTCAGGGCGTTTAAACTTTGCTTTAGTTGTATTTAGCTGGCTAATCCGGTCGACCCGAAAACTACGAATCTCATTTCGTAGATGACACAATCCTATGGTGTACCACCTATTGTTCCAAAAAATAATTCCATATGGATCAATTTCTCTAAATAAAGACTGCTCTTCTCTTTTTTTACGATATATAATCTCTACCGAAGTTTCATTTGCTACCGATTGCTCTATTTCTTCCAACATCAGTTTCATAGAAGGGTCGATTGCCCGGCTTACCACCTCAAACCCGATTGTGTGGCGATTTAGTGCATTTTCTTGTTTTTGATTCGCATATAATTTTAACTTATCAGTAGCACTGCATAAGACTTCGTGAAAAGGATACCCTGCCCCTTTCGCCAATTCAGCTGCATGAAGTAATGCTTTTTGTTCATCTGCATTAAAAAACAAAGGCGCTTGAATAGAATGGTTCAGCAAACGATATCCTCCATTTAGTCCTGAATCTGATATGATTGGTACTCCACTGGCACATAGCGAATCAATATATCGATATACAGTTCTGATATTTATCTCTAATTTTTCGGCTATTTGCTTGGCAGTTATTTTTGCGCCTGAATTAAGCATCCACAAAATTGCTAGCATATTATCGTTTTTTGCCATCTGTATCCCTCATCTTTTTATACTTTCTATTTGCATTATAAAGAAAGCACCCATTTTGATATTCCAAAATGAGCGCCTAAAACCAAACTTTATCTATCAACTTCCACTATAATAGGCATAATCAACGGGCTTCTTTTAATTTCCCTCCATAAAAATTCACCCAAATCATCTTTGATTGTCGTCTTAATTTTTCCCCAGTCCATCGTATTTTTATCAATACATTTATCCACACTTTTTCTTGTTATCTGTTTGATTTTTATCATTAATTCATCTGCTTCTCGCACATATACAAAGCCACGAGACACAATATCAGGACCTGTTACAACTTGATTACTTGATTTTTCTAACCCCACAACAACAATAATTAAACCGTTTTCAGATAATGTTTGTCTATCTTTAATAACAATATTTCCAACATCCCCAACGCCAAGTCCATCTACAAAGATTTCATTTGCCTTTACTTGTCCAACAATTCCACCTTGTTTTTCTGACAACTCTAATACGTTACCTGACTGCATTACAAATATATTCTCGTCTTTTATACCCATAAACTGTGCCAGTTTTTCCTGAGCCTTTAGATGCCTATATTCACCATGTACTGGGATTACATATTGAGGATGAACCAAGGAATAAATTAATTTTAACTCTTCTTGACATGCATGCCCTGAAACATGAGTATCCTGGTATATCACTTTGGCACCTTTTCTTGATAGTTCATTGATTATTTTTGAAACAGCCTTTTCGTTTCCCGGAATTGGTGTTGAACTAAACACTATTCTATCGCCAGGTTTAATTGTAATCGTTCTATGTGTAGAATCTGCCATTCTTGACAGCCCTGCCATATTTTCACCTTGACTTCCAGTCGTAATGATTACTACCTTTTCATCTGGATAGTTCTTCATTTTCTCCACTTCAATTATCGTATTATCCGGTATTTTGATATATTCAAGCTCAGATGCAACATTTATTACATTTACCATACTTCTTCCTTGAATTACAACTTTTCTACCAAATTTGTATGCTGTATTTATAATCTGCTGAACCCTGTCTACATTAGAAGCAAAGGTGGCAACTATCATTCTATTTGAATTATTCTCAGCGAAAAGAGTATCAAAAGTACGTGCAACCAATTGCTCTGATAATGTAAATCCTGGTCTTTGTGCATTCGTACTGTCACACATCAGAGCTAAAACTCCTTTTTTTCCAAGGTCAGCAAACCTTTGTAAATCAATTACATCACCAAATAGAGGTGTATAATCAACTTTAAAGTCTCCTGTATGGACAATAATTCCTGCTGGAGAATAGATTGCTAACGCAGATGCATCAGCAATACTATGATTTGTTTTTATAAATTCTACACGGAATGCACCACTATTTATAGATTGCCCATGCTTTACCACTTTTCGTTTTGTCTTCTTTAATAAGTTATGTTCCTTTAATTTAATTTCAATAATTCCATGTGTTAGCTTCGTTGCATATACTGGTACATTCAAATCTTTTAGAACATAAGGCAAAGCCCCTATATGATCCTCATGTCCATGCGTAATAAAAAACCCTTTTACCTTATGCAGATTCTCCTTCAGATAGGATACATCTGGGATAACCAAATCTATCCCGAGCATATCATCCTCTGGAAAGGAGATACCACAATCAACAACAATAATACTGTCTTCATACTCAAACGCAGTAATATTCATGCCTATTTTTTCAAGTCCACCAAGTGGAATAATCTTTATCTTATTTTCATTTAATTTTTTTTCTTCTTTCATTTAACCCCTATCTTTGCAATTTTACACTTAATGCAATCAACTAAATTTATATAAATAACTATCACATCATAAACGATCCATAATATTTCTGTACAAGATTTCTTAATCTACATATTCAGACATATGGAATACTGTATAGATGTTCTTTCTAACAATTTCCACAAGCATCATTTATTCCTACTATATTAATTCTAACTCTATCATCTAATCCTTAATATGGAAATTGAATTGAATTTCCTTTCAGTAATTTTTACAAAAACAAATTCACATTTCTTTTCATAAAGCTATAATATCTAATAGATAAAATAACCTTTTAAGAGCATATGCAATGAGATAGTTCATAGCTGCAAATTTATCTTTATCCTTAATTTCGAACGCACAATTATTTAAATAATAACATTTTCTTCATACAAATGTCAACCGCATTATTTTCACAAACGAAAACAAAAAGCCTAGGATAGTATCCAAGGCTTACTACTATAATATTATAAAGTTGTCTTTATTTTATTTCATATCTGTCATTCTGATTAAAATATGTCATGTCAGCATAACCTGCGTATATTTTACCGAATTCCTGAAAAACCCCTTGTTTTGAGTAAGAAATCCTTGAAAACACGCCAATAGTAAATAAACAATAAACATTCTCAATATTCTATCCTTGGTTAGCGGTCTCACTATGTAGACTAAAATATAAGATGGAAAGCACTCCATATTAGAACCATTGCCATCACAGCATTCATTATTCTGTAGTATTTAATATACTGTTTTTGCAGAAGATGACCTGCCAATGCCCATGTAATACATCCAGAAATTCCTATCAGTGTATTAAGTATTACACTAAAGCTCAATAGTAATTTTGAATTTGTATTAGGAAGAATATACCCTGTATAGATAGTTATCGCATATAGAATAATTTTCACATTTATAAACTGCAGTAAGAAACTTGACCAGAAATCGTTATTCTTCACATTCGTCTGATCCTTAGATTTTCCTATCAATATATGAAATGCGAGCCATAAAATATATGCACTCCCAATATATTTCATAATCCAAGCGAATCGTGGCATAAATTGAGACAGTTCCAAACAGCCAATAGCCGAAATAGTCATCACAAGGAAAAAACCAATCGAGATCCCCATAAGTGTCCTCTTCCCTTCACGCATCCCCTTTCGGCTAACTGCATTTAAAGCCAGAATATTATTTGGTCCTGGAGTATACGCAATAATAAAAGCGTATGGTAAATAATCAAAAATAAAATTCATAAGTTCTTGTCATCTCCTTTTTTTATTATATAATATAAATATATATTAATGAAATCAAATTGAATTATTCAATAATATAGTTCATATTTATTGAACTATTAAAAGGAGAGAAAATGGAACTCAAATATCTTCAAACTTTTAAAACGATTGTCTCTGAAGGTAGTTTTACGAAAGCAGCAGAAAAGTTGAATTATACGCAATCAACGATAACGTTTCAAGTAAAGCAATTGGAACAAGAACTATCTGTACAAATATTTGAAAAAATAGGAAGAAACATGGTATTGACCAAAGCCGGTCAAGAATTAATTCCATATGTTGACGAAGTTTTGAATTGCATGTCCCGCTTATTCAGTTTTAGTGAAAACCTATTTGACTTAAAAGGAGGTTTACAAATAGAAATGGGAGAAACATTATTATGTTATAAGATGGCTCCCGTCCTTAAAGAACTCCACCAGCTTGCACCACAAGCAAAATTGGATCTCAGATCAACGAATTGTTATGAGATATTAGAAAAGATAAAAACTGGGAAAATAGATATCGGTGTTTTTTATCTGAACGTATGTAATTCTGAGGACTTTCTCCAGACATATCCTATTGGGGAATACTCTATGGATTTAGTAGCTTCCCCAAAAATAAAAGAAAAATATTATGACTTTATCACACCAAACCAAACAATTGATTTGCCGTTTATTATAGATGAACCCGACTGTATTTTTCGACAAATATTTGAAAAATACCTTAGGTCTCTCAACATTACCCTGGATCATACAATTGAGTTATGGAGTATTCCGACAATTAAAAATCTTGTAAAAAATGATGTTGGTATAACTTATCTTCCATCATTTACAGTTGAAAAGGAATTGCAAAGTGGTGAATTATGCAAAATTAAAACCGCCATTGATAACCAAAAATTAACTGCAGTGTGTGCTCATCATAAAAACAAATGGATCAGTCCCCTTATGAGGCTATTTATCCAATTGGCGACTAATAATAAAGTATTATAGACGAGCAGACGTTTCAATTCTGGCTCCAGAAGGTATCGCACTCATGACAACTTTTTCCCATTGGGTTCCTCTTACAGAATCCATAATGGCGATTGTTCCATGGTCGATCTCTGTTCTAATTAGTCTGCCACATCCTTGTTTTAATTTAAGCCCCATCTCAGGTACATCTACTGTACTAAATGAATCTAATCCTTGTTCTCTTGCCTCTTTGCGTCTCTCTTCAACAAGAGGATCAAGCGTTGGAAAAGGCAGCTTCCATACAATCAGCAAGGTTAATGCCTCCCCAGGTATATCGATTCCTTCCCAAAAATTTGCTCCAATTAATACGGAAGTCTCATTCTCACGAAACGTCCGGACAAGATACCCTCGATCTCCTTTGTCTTCCCATAAAACTTCAAACGGTAACTTGTAACTACCTAGCTTTGTTCTAATTTTTCGCATTTCTTCCATAGAATTTGTAAGTACAAGAGCTCGTCCCCCATTTTGATTTAATAAGGATACTAATGTTTCAATTTTATGGCTATCTCTATCTTTAACCTGATTAGAGAGTTGAATCACTTTGACAGCAACTTGTTTCTCTATATCAAAAGGGCTCCCCACCGTGGATTTGGAAGCATTTTTCAACCCAAAGGATCGTATAAAGTAGTCAAAATTACCGTTGTTACTTAAAGTCGCAGAAGTAAAAACCACCGGCATGTCCTTCTGAAATAAATGCTTGTGAAGCATTTCATTTAAATTCTTAGGAACAACCCAAAAACTTCCATCCCTTTTATCTACCCAAGGTATTATATTAGTACTTTTACTCCTAGAGAATCTGTCCAATGCACTCATAGCTCGCTCTATTTGTCCTTCAAAAGCTTCAATTTGAGTGACTGATAGTGATTCAATATAAAGTTCTTGTTCAATTTGCAGTTCCAAAAGAAGATGATCCAATTTCTTATGAAATAAGCTCGCTGTCTTCAATAAGTTATCAGTGATCCTAATTGATAGTCGGTCTGAACTATGATCTGTTATTAAATTGTGGTGTAGCTCTATGAAAAATTCATGGAACGCACTCTCCATCGCAACTGTTGCAATATGGAATGAATCTCTAACATCATGTATTTCTTCAATAGACTTAATCAGATTTTCGATTTCTTCCTGATTAATTTGAAATCCGGCTTGCATGGCTGCAGGAAGCAATATTTTATGTCCCTCATCAAATATGACCGCTGAATAACTTGGAAGTAAAGGCGATTGTCCATTCCCAATGCGCTCATCTCGCGTCCATAAATCATTAAAAAATAGTTCATGATCTGTAATAATTAAATCTCTCGAATGTCGATAATATTCTCTTGCTTTCACAAGTTTGCAAAAACCACGATTTGAACATATATCACATGCCATAGATTTATCCCAGCCAATCCGCTTCCATAAATGATCCGGGATGGTGGGTATTTCTGATCGTTCGCCCAGTTTTGTTTGACTTAGCCACAGATTAATCTCTTCCGACATAGTGCCAAATTCATCTGTCGATTCGTTTACTTTTACATCACAGATAAACTGACTAGGGTCTTTTGCCATTCGAGTATCTATCTCTAATCCAAGTAGTTTAGAAAGTGTTGCTATATCTCCAGAGCAGCCCCCAAGCTGTTCTTGAAGTGCCGTGGTGGCGCATGCGATCACTACAGGTTTGCCACTGAAACGAGCATAGGCCATTGCTGATAATAAATAGGCAAATGTTTTACCCGTTCCAAGTCCTGCTTCCGCTAAATGAACTTTATGATTGCAAAATGCATCAGCCAATTGAAAGGCCGTATATATTTGTTCTTCTCGAACTTCGTACCCGTGTTCTGGAAGTATATCATAAAAAATGTCACCAATCCATTCATCTAATTTAACTTGAAATTCTTCATAATTGTTATAGTCAAAAGGTTCTTTTATCTTTGCACACATGTTTCTTTCCCTCCTACAATGTTATGCATAATTTAGCGAGAACCTATAGTATATTACATTTCGTTATTCTAAACAATAACAAATTTAACACTACTGACTAATAGCTTGTTCCATAATTCGTCTAAGTACCTTTTCACTGCAATCATTACCATCTAAATAATTAAACTTTTCATTAAACACTCTATATTTATCATCATATTCAAAATTATCCAATTGATTTCTAATCTCTATGGTTAATTCCTCCTCTGTCTTTACAATAGGACCTGGAAGCTCTAAAAGATCAAAATAGAAATCTCTAATGTTATTTTGATACTCGTCTAAATCGTACATATAGAATATAATGGGTTTCTTTAAAATGGCATAATCAAAAAGTACACTAGAGTAATCTGTTATTAACAAATCACTAATGCCATATAATTCATTAATATCTTCATATTTGGATACATTAAATACGAACCCATCGTATTTCTCAAAATTAAATTTATCTGCAATTTGACAATGGGCGCGAAACAATATAATGGCCTCATCACCAATGTTTTCTTTCAAAGCATCAAAATCTAACTTACCACTGTATTTAAATCCTACAGAAAATTCGTAATTATTATCTCGAAATGTAGGAGCATATAGGATTATCTTCTTATTTTCTGGAAGTTTTAATCCTTGTTTAAAGGATTGTAGTTGTTCCAAATTGTATTTAAACAAAGCATCATTTCTTGGATATCCTTCTTCGATTATGATTTGTTCTTGTCTTTCTTTTGACAAGTCAAATGCAGATGATAATTTTTCTGTGACATACGCCGATGGAGAAAGTAAATAAGTAAACTTCTTTCCATTTGTCCTATATTGTTTTTTGATCTCTTTTAGACTAAACGCTGCACTTCCACTTGCTTTGATATCACATCCAAGTCTTTTTAAAGGCGTCCCATGCCATGTCTGAACATAAATCTGATCCTCTCTTAGCTTAACATAGGCAGGTAAACCAGAATTAAAAATAATATATTTGGCCTGTGCTAAAGATTTATTATATGCATTGGATATGCGTTTTACTACTTTAGTATTATTGTTCTTTTTTAAATAAGCATATTTTTCTGTATTGTTTACTGCCCATACAAACTGATAATCACTATAAGCTTCATCATGTAACATAGCAAGATAAAGTGCCTTAGGATTGCAGGCAAAACTTCTTCCTAAAAAAGCTTCAAATACAACTATTTTTTCGTTGGTCTGCTCTGAATGATAGAGTTTTCGATACACCCATTTTCTCTTTAGAAGTTGAGCATTCCGATAAATTGTTCTATAGAACTCTCTTTCTTTTGCTAATTCCTTTAGTTTATTCTTAATCTTTGTTTTCACCTTGTTACCTCATATTTATTACATATTCAATAGCTTCCCTAACCGCTCCATTACCTCCATTTTGAGAGACTACAATATCCGCTACTTCTTTCGCTTCTTTTCTTCCTTGTGGAACGCAGAAACTAAGTCCAACCTGGTTTAGCA
>JAEZUR010000125.1 GCA_023420935.1 Bacillota bacterium
TCAAGGCATCGAAACGGCATGACAGCTGCATCCCAAGCTGACTCAAGGCATAGTTGATATTCTCATCAAGCCCCATCAGTTTGCGCTGCGTGGAGATTATCCATAGAACAATGATCACAACAATTGCGATGATTGCGAGGAAAGTTAGCAGCATAATATAATCCTCCATTTTCAATTGGTTTGTATTGGCAACGACTTAATGTACTCAATCTATCAGATTTTCCCCTCAGAAAACGCTGCATGAAACATACTATTTTCGACACGACTCATAGTTTCGATTTTTCTAGTTCTATGGTATAATTGGTTAAAAAAAGAAAGTATTGGAGGAATACTTATGCTACAGATTGCGGTCTGTGATGACAATGTTGACGAGTTATCCAACATGGTACATCTTATAATTCTATATAAAGCATCAAAAAACTTTAGCTGCGAATACGCCGTCTTTCCAAATGGATTTGATCTGATTTCAAACTTAGAAAAAGGAAAACGGTTTGATATATACTGTCTAGATATCATAATGCCAGGCTTTACAGGCATTGAAGTTGCAAAGGAAATCCGTGGTTTTGACAAAATCGCTCCCATTTTATTCTTTACATCGTCGCCTGAGTATGCATTGGAAAGCTATTCGGTGAAAGCCATCAATTATGTACTAAAGCCTATCTCAAAAGAAAAACTGTTCTGTACCTTTGATGAAATGTTGGAACAGATAAAAGCAGAAAAAGAGGAAGATGCCTTTATCGTAAAGAGTAATGAGGGCATTCAAAAAATATTGCTTTCCAATTTAGTTTTTGCCGAGGTCATCGGTAGAAATGTGTTGTATCACCTACGTTCTGGCAAGGTAATCGAATGTACAGAATCTTTTTCCTCTGTCTGCGATAATCTTATGAAATACGGGTGTTTTATCAAGCCCCACCGCTCCTATCTTGTGAATATGCAGTATGTGGATACCATTAAAAATCATCAGATACTCTTACAGACTCTTTCCTCCGTCCCTGTTGCACAGGGCAAGGCACGAGAGGTAAAGCAGCAATATCTGAATTATCAAATGGAGGAATAAACCTATTTAAATTACGATGAACTGATCCGGTGCGCCTGGAAAGGCCACTTTATTTAGTGCAGCTACCAACTTTTTAATTTCTTCTATGCTGCGCTGGTAGTCGTTTAGGTAGTCATTCACATCTGGATGGGCATTATTAAATCGGGGGCCGTCCATGTCACATTTGATAACTGTCCAGTAAGGGTGATCGAAATGCAGCTCAACATTAAATGTCTGAAAGGGTTCCGGAATAAGGGCACGAGTCATCTGCCTGTTCATCATAAACTGGGAGATTTGCAGTTCCGTTGCCATAGCGCGTTCTGGAACGGTACTGGCATATTGCTTAATACCAGTTGCAGAACTCTCAAATAGAAGGGCGTTGTCCTCTTTGATGGTAAAAGATTTCAGTTGTTTGCCCTCAAACACGGTTCTGTCCAGATTTTCGCTCATACAGAACAGCTTGTTCTGGTAATCAAAGATAATTTTGGTATCCCAAAAGCCGAAGTCAATCTGCTCGGTAATTACGAACTGCTCCTTCAGCAACTGGTTTTGATCGTAAAAAACTAAATATTCCTTAAACTCCTGCATCGTCAGATAGCTTGCCTTGTCGGCATCCATATCAATCTTCCTGTAGCAAGTGCCACAGATATATTCGCCCTCGATCTTTGTTGGTAGAAACCACGAAATCTTGCCGCCACAGATGAAGCAAGGTGTTTTTTTAGAAAATATGCTCATATTCACTTCCTCCATATCTGATGAATCATTATCTTGTTCCTCCGCTATGCTTTTCCTGTTCCACGGTGTGGATTTCTCGTACATAAATCTTACCAGAAAATTTCCTAAAAAACGGTCCCCTGCACGAAACATGATTTTTTCGACACGATTCATAGTATCGAATCGTGGGTTATTATGGTATAATTATTGTAAAAACGGAAGGTTGGAGGTTTTTTTGAATGATAGTAACTGTCCTTGGACTCGTACGATTTGGATTCTCACTGTTCTTTGGCATGGCAGTTTCGGTTCTCTTTGCTGGTATAACATCCACGCGAAAAAATAGGCTTACCATTGTCTTTCTCTGCGTTGTTTTTCTTTGCGTTCAGACCTCCTGTTGGTGGGTTTTTGGCTTGGATATAACGACAAAACTGTATCCGTTGATTATCCATCTACCGCTGATATTTATTTTTTCCCTCTATTATAAGCGTCCGTGGCTCATTTCTACCGTCAGCGTGCTATCTGGTTATCTGTGCTGTCAGGCGCCACGATGGGTCGGTTTCCTTGCAGAAACCGCCTTTGGCAGTAGACTTGCAGACCATGTATTTTATATTGGAGCTCTATTTCTATCCTATTATTTTCTAAAAAGATATGTGGCGGATTCAGTACAGCGGTTTATGGAGAAATCCAATAAATCTTGTTTACTTTTAGGTGGGGTACCACTTTTTTACTATCTGTTTGACTACATTACAACCATCTACACTGATATGCTTTACAGCGGCACCAAATGGGCGGTGCAATTCATGCCCTCAACAGTATCTATTTTCTATTTTGTATTTGTTCTTCTGTACTATGCCGAAACGCAGAAACAGGCAAGCATCCAAAGAGAGCGTGATATGTTGGATACGCAGTTTAGACTGGCACAAACTGAATTTGCTTCTCTGCGGCAATTGCAGCAAAATGCCGCGGCTTATCGACACGATATGCGCCACCATTTCGCTCTTTTACAGGGGCTAGCATCTAAGGGGCACCTGGATGAGATCAAAGAGTATCTGCGAACAGCCCAGTCCGACATGGATGCCATCACTCCCCTGCGCTTTTGCGAAAACGAAACCGTCAATCTGATTTTGTCTGCCTTTGCCACCAAAGCGAAACAGTCGAAAATCTTGTTAACAATAGAAGCGAAGCTACCTGACTCGCTTCCCTTCAGCGACACCGATCTTTGTTCTCTCTTATCAAACGCTTTGGAAAACGCCATACATGCCTGTGAAAATATAACTGATAAAGAGAAACGCTATATCAAACTGCGTATGTATTCCAAGAACACAAAGCTGTGCATTGACATCCGCAACAGCTATCAGACAGAACCAATATTCCATCAGGGGATTCCTGTCTCTAACGAACAAGGGCATGGTTTTGGAACGAAAAGTATAGCACATATCGTAGAAAAACATGGCGGTGTATGTCAGTTTTCGGTCCAGGATGGCTGGTTTATATTTCAGGCTACTACATAAAAAATTGTTAGGTAAATTACCCTTTTACGTAATAAAACCAATGATTGATTCGTGGAGAAACAGTCCACTTGTTATGTTCCTATAAAAATAAAAGAGGATACCCTCTAAATTTCTTTAGGAACCATCCTCTAAGTAGTGCTAATTAACTATAACCTTCTAGATTCTTCATTGGTGTCAGTACACTAAAGTCTATTAAATCAACTTCCTCTTTCTTGCCTCCATAACAGCGGCAGTTTTACTGTTTACTCCAAGTTTTTTGAAGTTCTGTTTGTTATGATATTTCACATTTTCTACTTTTAATCCCAGCTCCCCTGCGATCTCTGTGGTAGAAAGTCCTTCTGCCTGAAGCTTTAAGATTTTTAAGGCATTCTCACTAAAAGTGGCTTCCTCTGTAGTTAGCTTTAAATATCCTGGATAAGCAAGTGCTATCTTATCGGTCTCTGTTAGTACTGTCTGGAAGTATTTTGTGTTCTTCCCTTGCCATGTTATTTTCTTAAGCATGCGGTTCACTGCAGCACCCTCTCTGGAGATGAGCCGAACAAAGTGATAATGTTCTGCCTGGATTAATGTTTTCTGTAAGGTTTCCTCCCATTTAGCATCTCCCACCCGAAACTGGGTAATGGCAAGCAATAGTTCTGCTTCCATGGCAATGTAGGTACGTTGCATGACTTCCGCATAGTACTGAATACGCTGCAATAGACTGATTGCTTTGTCATATTTCCCCATGAGCAGATAAACACGCACTTTTGTCAGATACCGAAATCGCTCCATGGTGGAGAATTCTACTTCTTCCTTAGGCGCCTGCTCCATCCACTCCATTGCTTCAGCTATCTTGCCCTGATAGAGTCCGATTCGTATCTGAAAAGCTTCCAGATTGGACAGCAGCTTTGTTGCTCCTTCCTGCTCCGCCTTCTTCTGAAAATTCAGCAATATCTCCCCGGCATCCTCTGGATGGTCATTCAAAATATGAAGCCAAGCCAGTATCCCTGCTGCCACAAAGCACTGCTCTATCTTACCTCCGGCCTGCGCCTGCATCATGCCTTTATTGGTCAGATTGGCAATTTCATAGCTGTCTCCCCCTTTTTCTAGATAGCTTTCTGCAAGTGCCAGGTTAACCAAACCTTTACCATATTTTCCAAGGGTAAATTCTATAATTTTTCCAATACTGATTGCCAATTCCTTATCCCGTCTACTCCATTCGCAGAAATCTTTTCCACCGTTCATCTGGGAGGGCAGGTTACTGGTAACAGAGAATTCTGGAAGCTTGATATTACGGTTCATTAAGAGGGTTCCTGCATTTTTCATAATATCAATCAGTGCACTGCTTCCACGGTGTGGTAGTGCAATTTCCAGATAGACCAACTGACCTTTTGCCGCTTTTTTCGCACTACCACTTAAGGTTTCCTCCAGGTGTTTTAATTCCTCATACCAGCGTTCGCTTTCCTCCATATTTAAGAGCATGGACTGGAGCATGCTCATGCCTGCCATCAGTTCCATGCTTTCCCTTATTTTTTCCTCCGGCAAAGAAAGATAATATTGCCGTAGTTCATAATAATGACCGATGGCTGGATTCATTCTTGCATTGGATATTAATAATCCTGCTATTCTCTCCTTGTCGTGGCACGTTTCATACATGTTCAGAGCATTGGGAGTGTCCCCTTCCAGTTCATAGTAAAGACCTGCATTATAATACAGTCGTTCCCATCTTTCTTTCTGATAAGTCCGATGAAGTCTTCGCCTCATGGAATGTCGCATTGCCAGTCTAATTTCATAGATTCTCTTACCACCGGCAGTTTCTTTAAACAACATAAAGTTGCCCAGCTGTTCCGCTATGCTAATCATTCTCTCTATGTCATTTCTGCCTGTAATCATCTCAGCTAGATGCTTGTCGAATTCTTCCACAATACACACCTGCATGAGAAATTCCTGAATATCAACTTCCCACTGGTCATAGACATGGCTATCAAGATAGTCCCAGAAATCATTTCGCATTCGTTCAATGTGATTTGTGTCAAAAGGTCTACCTGCAGAAAGCTCCATAGCAAGAAGTCTTATTACAATACCAATCCCCTTGGTTATTTCTGTAACTTTTCTATTATCTTCTTCCGTAAGTGTCAGTCCCCATAAATTCAGATATTGTATCACCTCAGCTTCCGAGAGCACAAAGTCTTCTTCCTCTATGACAGTAAATACTTTTCGATAATATACTGAGAGCAGCCAGGAAGGCATCCTGCTTCTTCCTGACAAGATCAACCAGACATCAGGTCTCCTTACCAGTACTTCAATCTTCTTTATCAACGTTTCTCTTAATTCATCCATCCGAAGCTGATGAAGATCGTCAATGACCACAATCATCTGTTTATTACTAATCGCGAAATCCAATTGTTCTGCAATCAGCTGCTCCGCAGAAAAATAGTGATATAGCTTTTTACCTAAATAATCACGAATAAAAACTGTTTTCCCACAGCCTGATATCCCATAGAGATACACGGTCTGTGACAAGCTCTGAGCTGCCTTCATCTTCTTATTTGCTATTTTGGGTCGTATGTAGAACTCTGCTTCAATTGGTAAATCAGTATTCAAATACTGTTCATTATTGTCTTCCATTTTCATCATCCTTACAGGTAACTAACATATTTTTATATATTTATGGGTATTCCTCAACAAAAAACTCTTATTTCCTGGGTTTTTCCTTTATTATCTGTCTAAAATTACATATATGTGAAAATATTACCATACACTTCTTTAAAAAGCTACTCCATAAAAGGGTAGTTTGAAGGTATTTTCGATTGTATTTTCATATTATACTTTGAGGAAGAGGCAAAATGAATCAAGTAAAGCACTCTACCATTTTTAACGTGATAGAGTGCTTTATTTAATTTTGCCATATCAAACTAAAGCTGCTATACTGCTATTTCCTTATATTTTTTACATTAATTACTGTTTTAAATGTCTTCTTAGCTCCTCCAACATTAATTGTTGTACTAATTACTGTTTTTCCGACTTTTTTGGCTGTAACTTTTCCAGTTGATGATACTGTTGCAACCTTTTTATTACTTGATTTGTATGTAACTGTCAGTACATTACTATCTTTAGTAAGTTTTATTAATGATTCTGGTAATGCATATGTTACCTGGACATGTTTTTTAATTTTTAACTTCTTGGATTTTGGAGTAACCTTTACTTGTTTTAAATCCTCTGTCACAAGCATTGTCTTTGCCAGCATAATAACATAATCAGATGCATGTTCAAAGGTCAGCCTCACATTACCCTTTGCATCAATTTTGCCTGCTGACTGTAATGTTAAATTATCCTTTTGCGGATCATAATAGAATAAATTCGCCATCAGATTCTTATTTTCTTTATTAAGGTTCATTTCTAATACTGCCTTAAATCCAAATTCACCTTCATGCAGCAATTGAACCTGCATATAACTCTCTTTTCCATTCACTAAATTAATGATTTTAACAGGAACTCCTGTTGAATTTAAGGAAACACCAAAATTAATATCTTTATAATCCGTTCCAGTAATCGATAGACCGTTTAGAATCCACTTTATATTGTTACCCATATCAAGCTCGATTGTAATATCTTTTCCTTGTATCGCATTTAAAATACCAGCGGGCAAAACACTGTTGTTGCTTAAGTCAATCTTTACGGTATCGCCTACTTTGGCATCCTTAATCTGAGTAATTGTTTCCTGTGTTATTTTCTCAATTGGATTTACTTCATTTGGTTTATTATCATTGCTTGTATTACCACCTCCACCACCGCTATTGTTATTACCACCCTGGGATACCTGATTCCATTGTGCCGTCAAAGTAATGGCAGAACCGCTTACTGCAGATAAGTTGGTAACCGATTGAGCATCCACATAAGTAATACCAGTCGTATTGTCCTTCCAATTGGAAAAGGTATATCCTCTTCTCGTAAATGTATTGGCACTGAGGTTCGTAGACTGATCATAAGTATATACAGAAGGCTGCATCGTACCAGTACCACCGCCGGCTTCATAATTTACACTATACTGTATTGGTGTACTGATTCTTTGTAAAATGGCTGGGGTTTTTAAAAATGACATGTTTGGCTGCTCATTTGGCAAAAGATACTTAATATCTTCTGTCTTGCAAGAATATGTTATACCATTATAATCAATAGACGCAGTGTCGCCAGTCGTAATAATCTTATTATCTAACTGATCAATCTTTCTATTCGCAATATTTATTATTCCTGCTTGGTCAAACTGGATGTAAAGGTTTATTTTACTTCCATCTTCTGAAACAAATTCACCAGTTTGATATATAACCCACAAATTTTTGTAATAATCTTGGTGATTCCATCCAATAAAATTCCACTTTGTCTGGTATCCTACTATTTGTTTTTCTGGGCAGGTTACGGTTGCTGATCGCTGTCCATCCAGATAGTTTCCATTTTCATCTACATATAAAAAACTATATACATTACCACTACTATCCTCACAATTAGTTATTGTCACTCCATTCCCCAGTACGTCTCCATTTTGAAGAGCACTATAATTTATCGCATTTGGACTCATAATTTCGGTAGCCAGCACATTCTTCACATTACCGGATATGTTGCTAAACCCCATAACTATCATGCTGATTATCATTAGTATGGCAACTAATCCCCTTTTTCTTTGATTTTTCACTTTTGTATTCCCTCCTGATTTTAATATTGTAATTTATCAACAATCCGTCATCGGATTATTAATCATAAATTGAATGTGACGATAACCATCCCTTACACTTCTTAAGTGGGAAGGTCCATTTCGTCCATCTTTTCGAAGCACGGTTCCTATCTCCCGTATCTTATAACCTCTGGTTGCAAATGCACCAATCATTTCCGTGGCATATTCCATTCCTTCCGACTTTAACTGCAGGCTGCATATGGCTTCTTTCTCAAATCCCCTGAGTCCGCAGTGGAAATCTCCAATGTCTGTCTTATATCTTATCCTTCCAAGCCAAGATAAGATTGGAACTCCTATGTATTGATGAGTAAACGGCATTGCACCTTTTTGGATACCTCCTATAAAACGATTACCCATTATCAGATGATACCCTCTCCTGAGATTCTCTAAAAATGCTTCTAAATGTTCAAAATCATAACTTAAATCGCAGTCCCCCATAATGATATAGTTTCCTCGTGCAGCTTCAATACCGGCTCGTAAGGCATTTCCATATCCTTTTTGGGGAACCGTTATCACTTTGGCTCCTAAGTTACGTGCAATGATTGGAGAATCATCTTCACTTCCATTATCTGCTATTAAAATTTCTCCATTTACCTGATTATTCAGGAGAAAACGCTGTGCCTCAAGGATACAACTGCCTATTGTCTGTGCTTCATTTAAACATGGCATTACTATGGTTAATTCTACTTCTTCCATTGATAGTTCACTCCTTTGTGCCCTTGATTCTCTTTCATGCCATAATAAAGAATGGCTGATAAACATATTACCGAAACTAATTGTGCACGATATGTAAAAAAATAATGTAGATACGAATGATTGCTTAATGCAAGGTATCGAACATATGGTATCACTCCAACTAAAAGTAAGAGAAAATGGAACGGTTTATTTCTAGCCTGACTTCGATACAGGTAAAAAACACAAAACAACACTAGCGTCAATACGATCAGTATTCCCACTACTCCAGCAAAGGTCTTTGCAAATTGAAACGGAAATAGACAACCAAGATTGCGAAGAACTGCACCTAGATATCTTCCTGCCGAAGATTTTGGTATTGCTCCTGATACCCTCACCCTAGCATATTGAACAGACTGTAACAGTTCGTTTTGTCCTAATACCAAAGATGCCATTGTCCATTTTGCCGCCCACATAAGAATATATGCACTGGCCCAGGATATTCCTGATTTAACCACAAAGATAAGTTCTTCTCGAAATGTACGAAGAGTTCCCTCTTCATAACGAAGCATAAGAACCAAGGCAACCGGAACTAGAAGTGTAACTGTTTCTGTAGTTAAAAAATCCACAAAGCATGTAATCATTCCGCCTAAAAAGAAGATTTTCCATAGTGCTTCATCTCTGATTTGTTCTTTTCCAACACAGAGGATTGCAGTAAGGAACATCACGATAAACGTAGTGGTATATTCAATGCTGAACGGAATATACCAACAGTGAATACAGATAAGACCAATCCATAAGAAAACCATGATTGAAGTATGTTTTTTCTTAATTAACAGTAATGAAAGTATACTGAGTAAAATTCCTAGTGTTATCGCACCTATTATCCGTATTTTCACGATATCAAAACATAGTAAAAGCGGTCTTAATATAACCATAGAGCCATGCCAATACCTTGCATATGATGTATTAGCCTCTTTTTTTTCATAAACACTTTTTAAAAATGATTCATTCGTGTGAATTTCGGGATTATCATAATAGGACGCACTTATTGTTGAGTATAGAGGTTTACTACTATCAACATTGTAAATAATATTGAACAAGATACAATCTGCGTAATTATCAATCTTTGCTCCAGGGACGTTTTTGTCCAACTGTCTGAATAAATCAACCTGTTGAAAATATTTAGCAGATGACTGAATATTTTTCTGAATCATTGTTTGAGTAATTTTGGCAGAAATAATGAAACAAGCCAGTAGCAAGATAAGTGTCCCCAGAAATAGGGCTCCATATATTAAAATATTTTTACCAATTGATTTTATCATATATTTTTTAATCCTCTTCTTAAGTTAATTTCCAATTTTTATCACAAGTTTGTTAATATCTTAGCATACCTTTTTTTTAAAAGCCACTCCGCAAAAGGGTAGTTTTGGGATGTTTTTGAATCATTATCATGCAAAAGAGGTGACGAACGAATTCGTCACCTCTTTCATTATTCCAATAGAAAGTTCGCGAAGCGTTCTTTCTATCGTTTATACTGCTCTTTCACTTCAACTAATACTCCAAGCGCTTTTGATGTGTCAAAGTATTCATACGCCTCATAGCCTTTTTCTTGTTTAAAAACGGAATCAAACCCTGCATCTTTCAAAGTTACTTCGTCATTTTCTAAAGGTCCGTCTGACAATAAACAAATGGAGCAAATTGACGTACCATGTTCTTTTAACCAATCTGCCCATGGATCATTATTTCCGAGAGGCTGGATAATTTCAAACCAAAAATTATCGCTGAATACACTCTCTACCTTCATTGGGGTATCCGTGATGTCGACACCTTTATACTTTGTAAAAGGTGTTCTTACCTCTTTATGCTCTGCATTCTGCTCTGCAGGTTCTTTCCCTGTGCCTAGCAAAGTTTTATATGCAGAAACTGTTTTTTCTAAGTCATCTGTTACTACAATAACCTTAACTATATTCGTTGATGATAATGCCATTTTTTTCTCCTTATACTATGTATTATTTATCTGTTTATCTATTGGTGAAACCGCCGTCAGCAATAATTTCAGCACCTGTCACATAGGAAGATTCGTCGGACGTTAAGAACAATGCAACCGCCGCAATCTCGCTAGGCTTTCCAATATGCCCGATTGGAAGTTGCGAAACTATATTATTTCGTAGTTCGTCGTCGCCGTGTACAAAATCTGTAAACGCCTGTGTTTCCGTTGGACCAGGGCTTATGGCATTTGCTCTAATACCTTTTTCTGCAAGCTCTCCGGTGAACGAACGTGCCATAGACCTGACTGCTGCTTTCGCCGCATTATAGACAATGGCGTTTTTCCCACCCTGAAAGCCTGCAATGGATGATATTAGAACAATGGAAGATTTACTAGACATAAATGGAATTAACTTCTGCACCGTGAAAAAAGCAGA
Source organism: Bacillota bacterium (assembly GCA_023420935.1). Classification (GTDB taxonomy): domain Bacteria; phylum Bacillota; class Clostridia; order Lachnospirales; family Lachnospiraceae; genus Mobilisporobacter. The sequence goes on from JAEZUR010000125.1 coordinate 11,068, forward strand.
AAATACATTAAGATCCATTGTCAAATGAAACTCCTCCGGTGTGATTTCAGGAATCGGGTTTTGTGGTCCGTTACCAACGATTGGTAACACCGCCTTTAATTTACGCCCTGTCTTTTTAACAGATTCGGCTAGTTTCTCTATATCGTTCACATCTGTTGCGTCCACTTTTAGAATATCAACCACCTGAGTGTTTCCCTCATAAACCTTTTTTGCAGTTTCAACGTCATAATCAGCCACAATCAAATCGGCACCTTCACTTAGGAAGCGCTCTGCGATTGCTCTGCCAATTCCATTGGCTGCACCAGTGACAACACACAATTCTTTATCCATTAATTTACTCATTTAATTCCTCCTAACCGTTTCATTCGCTATGCTCAAATCACAAAAACTAACCATGCGAAATCAGTTATGCTAAACGATATACTCAAAAAACTCAAAAGTAGCTGTTGAATCGTAACCAGAATAATCAACTGCAGCCAAGCCCACAAATGCTCCTGTAAAAAATCCACCATAATGAGAATTTACATAATCATCAGTTAAAATCATTGCATCAAGTTTAACAGGTATTCTATTCCATTTTTCCCCATCTAATGAATATTCATAAAAATAGTCCAAATGATCAACAACTGTTTTAAACCAAACCCACTCCGTACCCTTTGGAATCCTCATAGCGTTTTCTTTTAAGAATGAAGTGTATTTGCCGTTGTCGCACTCTGCAACTTCTATTACATTATTACCTTGATCGTCTCTTGTGATAAAAATCCAAGACCAATGCTCGCTGTTATAATAATTCACAAGACCTGCCATTGCCTGATAGCTATATGGGTTAAATTTTACTTTTGTCACAGCTGAAAACTCAAAATCTTTCCATCTTCTAGCAATAAATGATGGATTGAATTTATTGGAAAGTGAACCATGCCCAATTAGTTCAAGCTTTCCGCCTCCAACCTTGCCCATTTCTTCAGTAAACGGAACCCTTAACGTATTCCACTCACCAATAAGCTTATCCGATGAAAAATCATCAAATACAGCATTGGTTTCAGGTGCCACTGTTAATATAGCATCTTTTGGTGCATCAACCTCTTTCAAACCACCATGCCCACCAACAACTCTTGGCCATAGTTCATCATCCCAATAAACTTTCTGAATACTAGTTTCACGCCCAAGGGTACACCAGCCTCTTGGATCATATATATTCTCAGTGGAATGGTGAAGTGGCCTAGCACAAAGCGAAGCATAATACCATTCCCCAGAAGGGGTTTCCACAAGCGAACCATGCCCTTGTTTTTGAAGATAGTGATCCGGTGTGTCAAAGTTAGTTATAAATGGACCATTAGGCTCCGTTTCATATGGTCCCAATAGCTTTCTTGAGCGGGCAACAATTTCTTGATGTGTCCAAATCGTTCCACCTTGCGCTGCAAATATATAATAGTATCCATTCATTTTATATATATGAGGTCCTTCCACTGTCTTCACGTCAGTACCATTGTATACCGTTTTTGCGGTCTCTGGTTTCAACCTCTTATGATCCACATCGTATTCCGTTAAAGTAAGTCCATTGAATGGATTGTTATACTCACGGTGATCCCACGTTTGTTGAATGAGATATTTTTTTCCATTATCATCATGAAAAAGAGACGCGTCAAAACCAACTCCATTTAACTTGATCGGTTTACACCAAGGACCTTTTATATCATCAGCAGTGGTCAGATAGTTATACATATCTTTGAACGCACCGTCTATCACTTTCACATCCGTATAAACAAGCCAAAACTTTCCGTCAGCATAGGACAAATCAGGTGCCCAAATACCACCAGAGCAAGGGTTGCCTTTCATATCAAGCAACTCCACGCTGTCAAGAATAGATGTGGTCAAATTCCAATGCACAAGGTCTTTCGATTCATGAACCCTGACACCAGGAAACCACTCAAACGTAGAAGACGCAATATAGTAAGTGTCGTCTACCCTGATCATTGACGGGTCTCCATGAAAACCCGTAAGAACTGGATTTATGATTTTCATACTGTTTCTCCCTTATATTTTAACTTAATCAAACTTCTCTTTCGCCAAGCGACCAATTTTCAGCACTGTTTTCAACTACACAGACTAAAATATCATCCCGCCTGATTCCAATGTCAACAAGCCTCTTTGTTAGTTCCTTATATGTTTGTTTCTTTTGCCCAAGTGAAAACATGTTTACCATTGTAATTCTAATGATGATCAAATCCTGTCTATCACGATTGTCATAAGTTGGAGAAAAAATAATCTCCCCTTCCTCATGGGGTCTAAATACTTGAAAAAGATCGGTTGTATCCATCCCTAGACCTGCAACAAGCGAATTATGAATTGCATTTGATATTTCTTTTCCTTTATCCTTAAACAAGGACCTTTTTAAGTCAACTTGAATCAACGGCATAATGATCCCCTTCTTTCACTATTAATCTGCTCTTGTTACGATTATTTTAGAGCACCAGCACTCATACCTTTTTCAAAATTCTTCTGCATAAGTAAATAAACAATAATCTCAGGAATTGCAGTGAGCACAGCTGCCGCTAATATCTTCGTCTGGTCATTTGTAAACTCACCTTGGAAGTATTGTGGAAGCAGTGTTACCGTCTGCATTTCTGGACTTTGTAAGAACAAAAGTGGCAAAAGATACGTGTTCCATGAGTTGATGAGTGTCAAAACAATAATGGATGATGCAATCGGCTTTGTAAGCGGAAGGATGACATACCAAAATACAGATAATACATTGGCACCGTCAATACTTGCTGCCTCCATTAACTCACTGGGAATTCCACTGTCAAAATTTCTAGCAAGTAGAATTGTAAATGGCAATTGCAATGCTGCCACAGGTAAAATAACAGCCAAAAAGGTGTTAAATATATGCAGCTTTTGGAATGTTACGAACAGTGGAGATAACAAAATTACTTCAGGTAATGTTAACGCAACAAGAATCAACCAAAAGAACACTTCTTTCCCAAATATCTGTAATTTTGCAAACCCAAAACCGGCTGTCATACTAAATATATAAACCAGCAAAATTACACCAGCTGATATGATGAGTGAATTTCTAAAATAGATCGGAACTACTCCTGTGTCCCACACCGCCTTATAATTTAAAAACCCTGTTCCACCGAGAGAGCCAAGAAACATTTGAACAAGTGGAATCGCATAAGGTATCGTTAGAATCAGTAGAACGATTTGCAAAACGACTTTACTTTTTAAACTTCTAATTTCAAACATTTTATTTCTCCTCTCCTTTATTATTCCTATTAATAAGTATTGCCCCGCCGATTGCAAGCACAAGGAGCATTACTGATATTGCAGCTGCATAGCCAAGATGAGATTGCCTGATTCCCTGTCTATAAATATATGTGCCCAAAAATTCTGTTGCATGATTTGGCCCACCGGTTGTAATGAGATAAGGTATATCAAATGTTTTCAAAGCACCTATGATTCCAAGCATTGCAAGAGAAACTGTCGTGCCTTTGCAGTTTGGCAATACCATGCTAAATAAAGTTCTTAAGTTTCCTGCTCCATCTAAGTACGACGCCTCAAGCATTTCTTTCTCTATTTGGCTCATTGCCGCATAATATAGAATAAAACTCATTCCTGTGAATTCCCAAATCGCAATAATCATGAGAATAAAAAGTGCTGAATTTGGTCTTGCTAACCAATCAACAGTGATACCTAAATGAAGTGTATCAAATATATCTTGCAGAATTCCCTGTGGTGAGAACAGCAATCGAAACACTGGAGCCATTGTAGCAGGTGCCAAGATTGTTGGTATAAAAATCAAGCACTTATGTAAGGTAGCAAACTTAACTTCTGTATGCAAAATTGCAGCAAATATAAAACCTAAAAAGTTTTGAATTAAAAATGTACAAATGAAATAAACAATTGTATTTTTGATAGCTTTCCAAAAAATCCAGTCAGAAAGTGCCTTCGTATAATTGCTCATCCCCACTTTTGTTTGAATTGGATCGAGCCCATTCCAATCTAATGTAGACAGATTGAATGTATAAAATATCGAGTAATATATAATCCCTACAACAAAAACAAATGCCGGAAGAATCCATGGAAGTCCGTTTATGTTCGTGGCTCTCAATTTTTTATTCTTTTTCATGTTTTAGTCTCCTCAGCTCTAAATGATAGGGGCACTATACAAATAGACCCCTATCAAACTATTATCTCTTACTCACTATCAGCTTGAGTCGTTGCAAGTTGACCGGCACCATCTTTCGGAGTGATCGTTCCTGCTGCCACGCCGGCCAATACATCCATCATTGCTTGGTTCATATCTGCATTAATTCCTCCAAAACGAGGATTTTCACCACTATTCATTGCATTTTCAATGTATTTTTTGATTGGTTGATTTTGTTTCTCAGGATTTACAAGTTTTACTTTGTCCCAATCTGGAGTTGCTGATTTTAGAGAAGGAACAACGTTTAAGGAGTCTGCAATCATCTGTTGACCACTCTGAGAGGTTCCAAGCCAAACAGCAAATGTAGTTGCAGCCTTAATATTCTTTGATGTTGCGGACACTGCGGTTGAATAGTCTAAATCGCCAAACATAGATCCTGTATTTCCTGTTCCTGCGATGTCAGGGAAATCAATTGGAATCATTGTGAACGGTTCTTCTGTTGAAGAGGCAGACTCCATAGAAGCCTTCATCGTATCAGGCAAAGCGTTTGATGTATACCAAGATCCCATCATAACCATAGCAGCCTGATGAGACATAAATAAATTGTTTGCTTCTGGATATTGTTGAAGACCAAGAGCACCCTCTTGCATAATTCCGTCATCAAACAGCCCTTTCCATAGCTCTAATGCTTTGACAATTGAGTCATCTGTCCATTCAACTTCACCTCTTGTTGCTTTTGTGAAAGTACCAGGACTTACATTATCCGCAATTGCATGGAATGTATCGATGTTAAATGCACCTTGCCCTGCTCCCTGAACAAAACCATCGATACCATTTTCTTCAAATATTTTACAAGCCTCTTTCCACTCTTCATAATTAGTAGGAACTGTTACATTATATTTATCAAAAAGATCTTGGTTAATCCAAAGATTTCCTGAATATACAGTTCCAACACCTAGTGCTTTCAACTGACCATCGACCGTCATTGTGGTGATTGATGACTCGCCTAGCTTGTCTTTATAATCATCACCTAAAGCCTCTTTTACAGCATCAGTCAAGTCAATTGCTTGCCCTCCAAAAACTTGAATGCCACCATTTCCTGAACCTGCTGAAACCTCAAAAGCATCAACACCCCTGTCATTTGCTAAAGCTGGTCTGATAGCTGCGTCATAATCATCGATTGATGTTTGTTTCCACGTAACTTTGATGTCTGGATATTCTTTGTTAAATTCTTCAATATATTCTTCATTGGTTGGGGAACCTGGCGTCCACCCCCACCAAACTACTTCGCCTGAAGTGTCAGTTGAAGTATCCGATGAAGTGTCTTCAGCCTTCTTACTACCGCTGCTGCTACATCCTGCTAGCACAGTTGTCATCATAACCATTAACACGAAACATACTACTACAATTCTTGCTCTTTTCATTTTTATCTCCTCCTTTTATTTGTTCCTGCTCACTATATTAAAACGCTTAAAGCGCCATTAGAGCCTTTATGTACGAGACACTATTTAAATACTCTTCCTCTGAATTAAGATGCTCTATGATAAACGGCATATTTTCTTCAAAGGATAATCCATTTTCGATAAGGTACTTGATGTTTATCCCTCCGTTGCCAGCACTGGTTTCCCTAAAAAACAGCGTATAATCTTCCTCCATCTTGACATCTTTTAGATGGCAACTTTTAATATGCTGGCCAAGTTTCTCGAAGCATTCACATATGAATTCCTCCTGAAAGAAAAACCTTCTTGGTGTAGTAATCCAATTAAAAATGTCCATATGAACAGCAAATCTATCTCTGTCCACAGACTCGAGCAACTGCAGATATTCATCCGGCCCAGTCGGGAACATCCATGGCATTGACTCGATTGTAAAATACGTGTTCTTAGGGTTTACCGCATCAATAATCTCCTGAATCGTCTTTACACCCAGTTTCCACGTTTCCTTTGTAAAATTATCTTTGTAGGCACCATCCCAGCGAGGGCCTCTTGCACCCATTATATTCACACAGCAGCGAGCACCTATCCTATCAGCAAGTTCAAGCTGCTCTACGGCGTATTTAATAGCCTTTTTACGTGCCTCTTCATTTAGATCCAATGTATTACGCCAAACCCCAACTTCTGCTATTACAAGGTTGTTTTTATTTGCTTCTTTCACATACTCGTCAATAAGCGCATCATCATTTTCGCAAGTGAACGGAAAATTAATAGCTCCTAGTCCTAACGCTTTATGTTTCATAGCCCATTCCTGTGGACTGCTGTGTTTTAATGGTGAAGATGTCCCAAGTCTCATACTTCGTATCATGCCTTTCTATTGATAGTTAGTTCTAAAATTACTTATTGTAGCTTTCAAGAAGCTCAACGATGCATTTTAGATCCGGAGCATCCAGATAATTATATTCGCCGCTACCATCACCATAAACGCCTCTTTGAACCAGTTTTAAACCAGCATCTTCCGCATTTGCAACAGCAGTCTTTGAATCATTCACTTGAAATGCTACATGGTGAATGCCTTCACCCTTCTCCTCAAGAAAGCTTCTCCATGTTGAAGGCTCTTCGTTAGGCTGAATCAATTCAAGCTGTAGTCCTGGACCAACATCAAAGAAAGCCATCCAGCAATATGCATTTGGAGCAGGTTTTCCTTTATACTTTGTTCCTGTAACTGCATAGTCACCAATAGGTTGCGTTTCAGGGGCGTCAACACCTAAAAATTCAGCCCACTTTTTCTTTGTTTCCTCCACATCTTTCACGATAAATCCAACTTGTGCCACTAATTTTGTTCCTACTATTCCTGACATATTATGTCTCCTTTCAAATTTGCTTCATGAAATATTAAACTTCATCCATAGATCCACCTGGTTTTAAAGGTTCTGGCCTCTCACAGGTAGTTTTCATTTTGTAAAACTCGCCAAGTTCAGATGATAGTATCATCCCCTCTATGGCTTCGGTAATGTGCATGATTAAACTACCATTAGCTCTATTATTCGAGTTTGTTTCGATCGCTTTGGCAAGATCAAGCACGCCTAAGCCCCTTGAATAATCTTTCACTCTTGGGTAAACTTCTGGAAGCTCATAGAACCTATTTTTTCTTGCCATAGCTTCTTCTGTTTTCTGATAAACAGTGTCCGTGTACTGTTCTTTCCTATACACACAAGGAGTGCCGCCCCCAAAGTTCGGATCCGGATAGGTGAGCGTTCCACCCTCTCCATAAATTTCAAACATGGGAAGGTTGGACCTATAAATATCAAAACTCACGTTAAAATTCACAACTACGCCACTTTTTAACCTCAATATAGAAGAGTAATGAGTAGGGATCTCTACTTCAATATCAGTTCCAGCCTCTCGTCCCACATAGATATGTCTAGTATCGCTTCCCTTTGCATTAAGAGCAGCAATGCTCTGGATTGGTCCTAAGAGAGATATAATGGCTGAGAGATAGTACGGTCCCATATCAAATAAAGGACCACTATTCTTCATATAAAAAGGTGCAGGGTTAGGGTGCCAAGTTTCAACCCCGAAGGTCGTCATATTTGCCGTGACAAAGAATGGATTACCTATAAGATTAGCGTCCAGATAATATCTCAGGCTCTGAAGACCTGACGCTAAAAAAGTGTCCGGTGCACAACCAACTTTAACACCCTTTGCATCTGCTAGATCTAACACTTCCTTTGCATCTTTTAAACTGGGTGCAAACGGTTTCTCGCTAAAAAGATGTTTACCGGCTGTTATGATCTGCTTACCCAATTCAACATGAAACTGTGGCGGTGTGAGATTTATTACAATCTCAACTTCATCATCATTTAACAATTCTTTGGGTGTATATACCTTTTTAATATCAAACTCCGATGCTAGTTTTTGCGAAAGTTCTACATCGATATCAGCACAAGCGATTACTTCAAGATTTTTGTAAAATGCTTTGATATCGGCAAGATATGTTCTGCTTATTACTCCGGCTCCAAGAATACCTACTTTAAATATACGCAAAATTCTACTCCTTTCTTTTTAAATTTATTTACTATGCAAACCCATTTTTCAATGTGTTTTTATGTTTCTATGTTATCAATTTTACTTACCTCTTTCTCTTTAAAAATTATGTATTACCTGTGCATATTTTCTTATAATTATTTTCATTGCTAATAAAGTGCCCATAAAAAAACGTTGATTTTACGGTATCTTGTCCATTTTGTATGCATATCTTCTCAATAAACTCATCAAATATTGCTATTTAGCACGATAAATGATAGACTAATCATACTAAACTTCATCTATATAACCAGTAAAGGAGAGTTTCGTTTATGCATACGAATAACTATTTCGAGAGATTGAATTTTAATAGTGGGGAGAAAATTAATGTATCAAAGAAAATCGATATGAATTTTACAGATACCATGCATTGGCATCCTTATATTGAGATACTATTATGCCTTTATGATAATAATGAAGTAACGATTAATTTCACCAAATATGTACTGAAAGCGAATGACCTGGTCATAATCTATCCTGGCGACTTGCATTCGCTTGATCACGTATCTGAGAATGCTTTTATTCTCGTACAGTTCCCTCTTGACTTACTGATGATTATGAGTGAATTTAATAGTAATTTTTCTGTGTTTTACCAGTATCATTGCATTAAATATGACCCATCAAATATGGAAGCCGATAGAATGATTCTATTAATAAAAGAATTGCCAGAGCTATATTATTCCGACACACTTTTTAATGAAGTGCGTATCTATTCATTTCTTCTAGAGTTTTTTGTAAAGCTTGGCCAATACTGTATCAATGCTAAGAAAGAAGAATTCTCTGGTGATGCAAACTCAGAATATAAGGCTACTAAGCTCATGACAGAAGCTTGCCTTTACATATCACAAAACTGTACGAAATCCCTTACACTCGATGATATTTCTCATCAAATAGGGGTTAGTAAATCCCATTTCTCGCATTTATTCAAAAAATATACGAATATGACATTTATAGATTTCCTTACAACGGAACGTATCAAGAGGGCAGAGTTTTTGATTTCGAATCCAAAGGCACATATCATAGATATTGCATTTGACTCAGGATTTTCTAGCGTATCCTCTTTTAACCGTGCTTTTAAAAAGATAAAAGGGATTTCCCCTAGTGAATTTAGAGAAACGATGATTAATAACGCATTTTAGAGTCAAGCCATTATTATGGATACAAAAAGGACACGTTTCTAAATTTCTTTAGTAACGTGCCCTAAAATTTGAATTTCTTAACTTTGTGCTCAAATGAGCCTTTTTAGTTTGAAGCCTGTAACTTCATTTCCTTACCAGTTATAGTTAAGTCCGATGCTGGTACAGGTGTTTTTATTCCCTTATGAATGTAGAGTTTAGAATTATCCATATTTGTAACCGAATTATTGTAAAAATCGGTAATATTCTGCTCATATATGTAACTGTAATTTGGTTCATAATCTTGCCCAGGAACCTTAACAATAACACCGTCCTTTTTTGTGAAAAAATTTATAGATAAGATTGTACCTATGTCCTTAAAATTATCCATGATGTTATTCTTAAATGTTGGATTATTAACACACCAAGCCTCAAATATGCTACCTTGGCTAGATTCATTTGAAAACTCATTATTCTCAATAATCATATCTTTCCAAGCATATACTCTAAGACAAGTTCTACTGATATTAATGAACTTACAATAGTCAATCTTTATATTAGAGTGCCATTGATTTATGTCATATACACCCGTGTCTGGATTTTGTGTCTTAGATACGCCATGCGTTCCTACACCTGACTCAAGATTCTTAAAAGTACAATTTGTTATATGAGTGTTCTTGTTTGGTGTTTTATCGTGGGAACTCCAAACATTATTAAATCCTCTTGTAACTAAATCTGGTGTATCGACGTTAATCGCTTCTTTAAAAGCAGATTTACCCCATTCTTTCGCATTTTCAAAAGTACATCCCTCAACTAAAGTGTTGTTTGATGCATCCATTTCAATAAAATGGCCACCATTCATATTTTTGAACTTAATATTCTTTATAGTTACATTTGTGGTGTGACCTATTACTATCCCAAGGCCTCTCTCAACATAGCCGATATCTATTGTTGCAGAACCTTTACCAATAATAGTGATATCATGCTCACCTGAGTATCCAGAATAATGATTAGTAGCTTTAGCATATTGTGGGTCAATTAACTGAAAAATCGAAAGACTAGCTTTTAACTTACTTGTACCAGTTTCAAATCCTTTCGTTATAACAACCCCATCTTCAAGAATTACAGTTGTATTCGATGCAATATAAATAGGATTCGTTATCGTATAGTTACCTTTCTTAATAACGATTGTTCCACCGTTATTCTTTGCACAATCCTCAAAAACACCTCTGAAGATGTAGTAATCCTTTGTTTTATTATTATATGTGGCTAACTTTTTGTACTTAGCTAACGGCTTGGACTTCTCTGAAATTGTATAGGATTTTGTAGCTGCATTTACATTAACTGAGAGTAGCATGAAAGCTAAAACCATTACTGTTATTAAGGTATAGATTATCTTACGCATAGTGTCTCCTCTTTCGTCTTTCATTTAAACTCGTCATTTTTCACCCGTTGAAAAATGTTGACTTTATCGGGGTAGAAATAATCTTATTTCAGATGAGTTTTTCTTTTGTAGCCCCCTAATATATGCTTCAAGTGAATTATAGTCAAAAACGAAAGATTAGTCAAATTACATTTTGACTTACTAGATTCCAATTGAGAATATTAAAGTTAAGAGTCGGAAACAAAGAAGCTTTAGCTGTCTGGTAAGACCTTGATAAGAAAACAAAAAGGGATATTCCAAAATAGTGAATTGGAATATCCCTTTATTATGCTAATTGGTGGGTTTAACTTCCACCTATTTTACTCTTTGTTCTTCATCGTCGGAAACAACAGCACATCACGAATTGCCGCTGAATCAGTTAACAACATAACCAGACGATCAATTCCAATACCGATACCACCAGTAGGAGGCATACCATACTCCAATGCACACAAGAAGTCTTCATCTAAGTGATTTGCTTCTTCGTCTCCCGCTGCAAATAGTTCTTCTTGGGCTTCAAAACGTCCTCTTTGATCGATTGGGTCATTTAATTCAGAGAAGGCATTGGCCATTTCTCTCTTTGTAACAAATAACTCAAAACGTTCTGTAAACTCTGGATCAGTTGGTTTTCTCTTCGCAAGTGGTGAGATATCAACTGGGTGATCCATAATAAAGGTTGGTTGAACCAATTTCTCTTCACAGAATTCTTCAAAGAATAGATTGATGATATCACCATATTTATGTCTTTCTTCAAAAGAAATATGGTGTTGTTTTGCAATTGCTTTGGCTTCTTCAACGGTTTTAATTGTTGTAAAGTCAACACCAGCATATTTCTTCACTGCTTCTACCATAGTTAATCTCTCGAATGGTTTTGCTAAGTCAATCTCAACACCATCGTAGGAAATCAAGGTAGTTCCAAGCACTTTCTGCGCTACGGTGCGGAATAATTCTTCTACTAAATCCATCATTCCATAGTAATCAGTAAATGCTTGATATAATTCTAATAAAGTAAACTCTGGATTATGTCTAACGGATAATCCTTCGTTACGGAAAACACGTCCGATTTCATAAACGCGTTCTAAACCACCAACGATTAATCGTTTTAGGTATAATTCAAGAGAGATTCTTAAATTCATATCCTGATCAAGAGAATTATGATGTGTAATAAACGGTCTTGCAGCGGCACCACCAGCCATTGGTACTAATACTGGAGTTTCTACTTCAATAAAGTCATTTCCATCTAAGTAATTACGTATTTCTCTAATAATCGCAGAACGCTTGATAAAAGTATCTTTTACTTCTGGATTAACAATTAAGTCTACATAACGTTGTCTGTAACGTACATCTGTATCTTTTAATCCATGGAATTTTTCAGGTAAAATCTGAAGGCTCTTAGTCAAAAGAATCACTTCTGCAGCATGAATGGATATTTCATCTGTTTTGGTTTTAAACACTTCTCCTTTAATTCCAACAATATCACCAATATCATACTTCTTAAAATCTTTATAAGATTCTTCGCCAATGGAGTCTCTTGCCACATAGCTCTGGATATTTCCATTTTTATCTGCTATATTACAAAAAGAAGCTTTACCCATGACACGTTTTGACATAATACGTCCGGCAATTGTTACTTGTTTGCCTTCTAATTCGTCAAAATTCTCTATCACATCGGTAGAATGATGGGATACATCATACTTCATTATCTGAAATGGATCTTTATTATTTTCTTGAAGTTCTGCTAATTTTGTACGGCGAACTTTTAATAATTCGCTTATGTCCTGTACTTCCAACTGGTTATTATCTGCTGCCAAAATAACTCTCTCCTTTGTTTATTAATTCGATTTATGAATTGCAATAATTTCGTATTTTACAATTCCAGCTTGCGTTTCCACTTCAATGGAATCGCCTTTTTTCGCTCCAATTAAAGCTTTTCCAACAGGTGACTCATTTGAAATTTTACCTTTTAAGCTATTTGCTTCCATAGAACCAACAATTTTATAGAAAAGAACTTCGTCATATTCTAAATCTCTAAGTTCAACTTTACATCCTATATTAATTGTATTAACATCTACATCCTCTTCCACTACAACTTCTGCATTTTTAAGGATTTTGTCAATCTCTTCAATTCTTGCTTCAATATCACGTTGCTCATCCTTCGCTGCATCATATTCTGCATTTTCAGAAAGATCCCCTTGCTCTCTTGCTTCCTTGATTTTTTCAGCTACTGCTTTTCTTCTATTAACCTTTAAGTCCTGTAATTCGTCTTCTAATTGTCTTAATCCTGCATAGGTTAAAATATTCTTTTTTTCTGCCATATTTAGACTCAACCTCCAAATTAATTAATCGCGTGTATACATTCTTAGTATTATAACGTAAGAATCTCGTATTGTCAATTACCGTGTTTTTTCAATTGTATCGTGTTCACAACGCGTATGACATTCCGCATTCCTGCAACTGTATCTTCCTACAATGTATTTCATTAAGAGTATCTTAATAACACTATAATATAATTCGTTTCATGTAAAAATATTCTTCCCGTAAGGACGTTTTTTTATAAAACGTTTATTTCTCTAATCTCCATTTCGTATTTACGAGTCAACTCTTCCACTTCCTGTTGATAATGCAAATTACCTCTATGCTCTGCAAAGGCTTTCAATCTCCAATGTTTATTACATAATAGCTCGACTGCCAGCTCTCTATCCACTTTATCACCATAAATTGTGATGAAAGTATCATATATAATAATCAAATCTTTTCTTCGGTAATACATATGCCAAAGTTTTGTAGGGTCAGCATCCAGCAATAATAAAACTGCTTTCTTATCAAAATAATGATATGCTTTATGATAAAACAAATTATCTTCCTTTTCTGCTGATCCTAGGGAAATAATGAAATCACCAGGTATTGTTTCTTCTAATGGAGCATTTAGAACTTCAACAACTAGTCCCGTAGATTCAAATGCATAGTCGACAAAATCATTAAAATGAACAACTCTTGAAGTCACTATGGTTAAGTAATTAAGATATGGTAACATGAGTTCTAGTACATATTCGATTCTACTGTCATTGGAATCTAGTAGCACTAGTTTCATGTTTTTGCAATCAATTTGATAATCATAAACTACTTTCTCCATAATCTGTGGAAACATTAAAAAATTTAACAGCCAAGGGCTGCCTATGTAAGGTAAATCAAGATATTCTCTCAGTTCCTTTTCAGCAAACACATGATTTAATTGCTCTTTATGTTTCAGTTTTTTAAGAAATTGATTTATTAACACTTGATTATCTTTCTTCTCATCCATGGAAAAAGGAAGATAAATGCGATGTCCTAATTCTTTCATATAAAAAACTTCCTCTTTCTTGATTGGAAGTTTTTTCAGTAAATAGTATTGATATAATTTAGTAGGCATTTTTTTCTTCCATTTCCAAATAGGAAAATCAAATTCCGTCTCACCGGAAGGCACCAATGATACTATAGTATATGTTTTATCCATTCATTGAATCCTGCCTTTTTTCAATAGTATATTCTAGGCAAGTTTTATTTATGATTAATTAGGGCACACATGCACCTAAAGTACCAAACAGAAAACCAACATACCGAAAGTTTACATACCGAAAGTTTACATACCGAAAGTTTACGCACTGAAATAGTCTCATTTTAAGTTATGACAAGAATAACGGTGTATCTATATTCACTTGGCTGCCTTTCCTTCCTGCGGCATATCCGACCTATAGCCTCAAAGATGCAGAAAAACATCGCAGCTGCTCTGTTTTTTGCTGAGTCTATAGTCGGATATAAGATGCCTTGTCAGCCGGTCAACGCCAAGTAAATATAGATACACCGTTATTCTAATTAAAGTTTATAGATGAGACTATTTCAGTGCTCCATTTGTCGGGGAGGACGATGGCACATTAAAACAGTGCTTTAACCTAAACATAATAATATATAGAGCGGTTCAAATGCCCTTTGAATAACCTTAATTGTCAATTTGCACATCAACAAACTACAACGAAGTGATACACCATATAATGTGAAGAGCAACTGTTATGAAGTCGTTGGTACTTAGGTTCTGTAGTTTAGAACCTTACGTACCACTACGAACTTCATCCAAGCGGGAGCGTGTTGCGAATCATATTATATGGTGTATCACTTCCTTCAAACATGTAAGTTGTGCAAATTGACTCACACACTTTTATTTTATCACTTCACCAGTAGTTGATATAGTCACAACCTGCCATGGTATCATCTTACCACTTTGTACAAACGCATCTTTCACAGCATTTACAATTCCACCACAGCAAGGCACTTCCATACGTACAACAGTTACACTCTTAATATCATTATATGTTAATAATTCAGCTAATTTGTGGCTGTAATCGCCTTCATCTAATTTTGGACATCCAATTAACGTAATTTTATCTTTGATAAATTCTTGATGGAAATTACCATACGCATAGGCTGTACAGTCTGCTGCGATTAGTAAATCTGCTCCATTTAAATATGGTGCATTAGGGGATACTAACTTAATTTGGACTGGCCATTGATTTAATTGGGATGACATTTCTACATTGCTTGTTTGTGCTACGGGTTGCTCTTTCTTTTCTTCACGGTTAATTTGTCTTGCCATTGTTCCAGGACATCCACCTTGATGTGGTTTCGCCTGTTTCTCCATATGTTTCTTCACTGCTTCTTCATCAAATTCTGCAGCTTCACGCTCTATGAACTGAATGGCATCGGTAGGACATGCTGGTAGACAGTTACCAAGGCCATCACAATAGTCATCGCGAAGTAATACAGCCTTTCCCTCCACTAAACCAATTGCACCTTCCTGACAAGCTGTTACGCATGCTCCACAACCATTACATTTTTCCTGATCAATTTCAATTACTCTTCTAATCATATAAACTCCCTTCTGCGTCGAAACGCATAAAAATTATCATTCTTATTTAAAATACCCTTTAATTTCTGTTAGATTTAAATGTGATTTTCTCTACATTGTTATCATACAATAAATTACGTATAAAATATGTAGCTATAGCTACATTCTGTAATAGCCCTTTTCTAGAGACAACAAATAGGTCGGTGCCTATAGACACCGACCTATTTTATATATCATTAAGTTTCCTTAATAATTACATCTCTGCTTTTTTAGCAAGAGCAGCATATTTTTCTTTTGCATCTTTTTCTGCTTTTGCAAATAACTGTGCAGCTCTTTCTGGATTCTGACGAGATAATCTGTTGTAACGAACTTCACTCTGGATGAATTCTTGGAAGTCTGCAGTAGGCTCTTTAGAGTCTAACTGGAATGGATTCTTTCCTTCTTCAGCCAAACGAGGATCGAAACGGAATGTATGCCAGTAACCTGCCTGTACAGCACGTTTTTCTTCGTTCTGAGCACCCTTCATACCGCCCTTGATACCATGGTTGATACATGGAGCATAAGCGATAATTAAAGATGGTCCTGGATAGCTTTCAGCTTCAACAAATGCTTTCACACACTGGTTGTAATCTGCACCCTGTGCGATCTGTGCTACATAAACATAACCATAGCTCATTGCAATTGCAGCTAAGTCTTTCTTCTTAACATCTTTACCACCAGCAGCAAACTGTGCGATTGCTCCTGTTGGAGTTGCTTTTGAAGACTGTCCGCCTGTATTGGAGTAAACTTCTGTATCGAACACTAAGATGTTTACGTCCTGTCCGCTTGCTAATACATGGTCAACACCGCCGAAACCGATGTCATATGCCCATCCATCTCCACCGAAGATCCATTGTGATTTCTTAGAAGCGAAATCTTTATTCTTTAAGATAGTAGCTTTTTCTGCTTCATTACAATCGCAGCTTTCTAATGCAGCCATCATCTCTTTTGTTGCAGATGCATTATCTGTACTAGAATCTTTTGTTGCAAGGTATTTTTCAAGAGCAGCTTTTACATTTTCTTGTGCTGTTTTGTCTGCAAGTGACTGAGCAGCATCTAAGATACGTTTTCTTAATGCTCTTTGAGCAAGTTCCATACCATAACCATATTCTGCATTATCTTCGAATAAGGAGTTAGCCCATGCTGGACCTTTGCCTTCTCTATTAACAGTATATGGTGAAGCTGGTGAAGAACCACCCCAGATAGAAGAACATCCAGTTGCATTTGCAATGTACATTCTATCACCAAATAATTGAGTAACTAATTTAGCATAAGGAGTTTCTCCACAACCTGCACAAGCGCCGGAGAATTCCATTAATGGTTGTTTAAACTGGCTACCTTTTACTGTAGTTTCTTTGAATTTCTCTAGTACTGCAGCTGGAGAATCAAATGTTCTACCGAAGTCAAACATTTTCTGTGATTCAAGTTGAGATTCGATTGGTTCCATAACAAGAGCTTTTTCACCCTTCTTACCAGGACATACGTTAGCACATGATCCACATCCTGTACAGTCAAGTACAGAAACAGTCATAGCAAATTTATGTCCAGCAACACCAGTTAAATCTAATGTATCATATGTTGGAGCTTTTGCTGCCATTTCATCTGTCATAGCCACTGGACGCATTACTGCATGTGGACATACGTAAGAACAGAAGTTACACTGAATACAGTTTTCTGCTTTCCAGTGAGGAACATCAATTGCGATACCACGTTTCTCGTATGCAGCAGATCCTGTTGGAAGTGTACCATCTGCATATTCAACAAATGCAGATACTGGAAGGCTGTTACCAGTCTGTGAGTTAATTGCATTCTGTACAGAGTTAACATATTTAACAACATCTGCTCTGTCACCATTGATTGTTACTGCAAGATCTTCGTCTGATGCATTTGCCCATTCAGCTGGAATCTTCACTTCAACAACATTTTTAGCACCTGCTTCAATTGCTGCATGATTCATCTTAACGATTTCATCACCTTTGGCAGCATAGGAATAAGTTGCAGCATCTTTCATATACTTGATTGCATCATCAGCTGGGATGATATTTGCTAATTTAAAGAATGCTGATTGAAGGATTGTATTGATACGTCCGCCAAGTCCGATTTCTTTACCAATTCCAAAACCATCAATAGTGTAGAATTTGATGTTGTGTTTTGCAATATAGCTCTTAACCTGTCCTGGTAACTGTTGCTCTAATTCTTCAGCAGTCCAATGTGTATTAAGAAGGAAAGTACCGCCATCTTTTAAATCCTGTACCATGTTATATTTTCTAACATAAGCTGGAAGATGACATGCAACAAAGTTTGCTTTGTTGATTAAGTATGTAGCTTTGATTGGATCTTTACCGAAACGTAAGTGGGAAATAGTTACACCACCAGATTTCTTAGAGTCATAATCAAAATATGCCTGAGCATACATGTCAGTATGATCACCAATGATCTTAATGGAGTTCTTATTAGCGCCTACCGTACCGTCAGCTCCAAGTCCCCAGAATTTACAGCTAATAGTGCTTTCTGGAGTTGTATTTGGATTTTCAACACGAGGAAGGGAAAGATTAGTAACATCGTCCACAATACCTAATGTGAATTTTGGTTTTTCTGTGTTTCTAAATGCTGCAATTACGTCTGCAGGAATTGTATCTTTAGAACCTAAACCATAACGTCCAGAAAGAACTGGAGTGTTGTGGAATTTCGTATCTCTTAATGCTGCTACTACATCTAAGTATAATGGTTCGCCAAGAGCACCTGGTTCTTTTGTTCTATCTAATACTGTAATAGATTTTACAGTTTCAGGAATTGCTTCAATTAAATGTTTTGCGCTAAATGGTCTAAATAAACGAACCTTAACAACACCAATTTTTTCTCCTGCTGCCATTAAGTAATCAATTGTTTCATCAATTGTATCACATACAGAACCCATTGCGATAATTACTTTTTCAGCATCTGGAGCACCATAGTAGTTAAATAATTTATAGTCAGTACCAATCTTAGCATTAACCTTATTCATGTATTCCTGTGTTAATTCAGGAATTGCATCGTAATATGTATTGCTAGCTTCTCTAGCCTGGAAGAATACGTCAGGATTCTGAGCTGTACCACGAATAACTGGGTGTTCTGGATTTAATGCACGACGACGGAATTCGTCAACTGCATCCATATCACATAATTCAGCTAAATCATCATAATCCCAGATTTCGATTTTCTGAAGTTCGTGAGAAGTTCTGAAACCATCAAAGAAGTGTAAGAATGGAACACGTCCTTTAATTGCTGTTAAATGAGCAACTGCTCCTAAATCCATAACTTCCTGTACATTACTAGCACAAAGCATAGCAAAACCTGTCTGACGACAAGCATACACGTCGGAATGGTCACCAAAGATTGATAAAGCGTGACTTGCAACCGCACGAGCTGTTACGTGAATAACACCTGGTAATAACTCACCAGCAATTTTGTACATATTAGGAATCATTAATAGTAAACCTTGAGATGCAGTATAAGTTGTTGTTAACGCACCTGCTTCTAATGATCCGTGAACAGCACCAGCTGCTCCAGCTTCAGATTGCATTTCAGAAAGAACTACTTCTTGTCCAAAAATATTCTTTCTACCTTGAGTTGACCACATGTCAGTGTAATCTGCCATTGGTGATGATGGTGTGATTGGATAGATAGCTGCTACTTCTGTAAACGCATAGGAAACGTGAGCTGCGGCTGTATTTCCATCCATGGTTTTCATTTTTCTTGCCATTTTCTAATATCCTCCTTAAAAGTATACACTATAAAAAATAGTTATATTTTGAGTACTCAATAATGATAAACATTATGCTTAAGCCATAAAAATACATGATTTGAGAATTTCTACGGTTATATGACCCCATAAGCATACTCTAAAGTACATTTTATCACTAATCAATGGAAAAGTAAAGATTCACTAGAAGTTGCTACCAGTTTCATATTGTACTTTTTTCCATACAATCGATAATTTTTTTCCAATAATTTAGGAGAAATGTAGAAAAAATTTTACACTATGTTCATGAATACAATTTCCGATCTATTCGTTTGGTCGCCTTACCTTCCTAGGCATGTTCGCTTCCCCGCCTCAATACATAGTAAAAACGACGCATAAGCAGGCGTCATTTTTACCTGAGTCTCAAGTCGAACAAATACGCCGTCGTCAGTCGGTCTGACCAAGCCAAATAGATCGGAAACCGTATTCATGCTTATACTTTATTGATGATAAATACAAAAGCTAAAATTTTTTTCATAAAAGGTATTGACATATGTTTCCTTTAGTTGTATTATTGTATTACATTCTTAATACAGCAACACATTAATACAATCATACAACAAACTTATCCAAGATAGAAAACTATTACTTGGGTAAGCTAATAGCTACTATTAGGAAGAAAAGGAAATGCGATAACATAATATTAATATGAAAGGATGGACGCACTATGCCATGGGAATTAAAGTCAGATCGACCAATTTACCTTCAGCTGGTAGAACAAATGGGACGCCTTGTAGTGTCTGGCATCTATAAACCAGGTGACAAGCTCCCTTCTGTAAGAGATTTAGCTACAGAAGCTTCTGTTAATCCAAACACCATGCAAAAAGCACTTGCGGAGCTTGAACGAATGGGACTTGTCTACACCAATCGAACCAGTGGACGATTTATAACGGAGGACGAAAAAATGATTAAAGAAATGAAATTAGAACTTGCCAAAGAGCAATTAGATGAATTTTTAGCAAAAATGAAGCAGCTGGGATTCGAAAAACAAGAAACAATTTCGTTTTTATTAAAGGCTGCTGAAGAAGCAAATCAGTAGTTGAAAGAGAGGGAAAATGTATGAGTACCATTTTAGAATGCAAAGCATTAACTAAAAAATATAGCGGATTTACCGCATTATCTGATGTAAACCTATCCTTAGAGCGTGGTAGAATCATCGGATTATTAGGACCTAATGGAAGTGGTAAAACCACTTTAATTAAAATGATCAATGGTTTATTGGTTCCAACTAGTGGAAAAATATTAATCGCCGATCGTGCTCCTGGCGTTCAAACCAAGAGAATTGTATCTTATCTTCCAGACAAAAATTACTTAAATGATTGGATGAAAGTTAAAGACTTAGTAGCCTTCTTCTGTGATTTTTATGAGGACTTTGATACAGCCAAAGCTTATGAAATGTTACAACGTTTGAATATCAATCCCAATGACCGCTTAAAAACTATGTCTAAAGGTACCAAAGAAAAAGTTCAATTAATCTTGGTAATGAGCCGTAAAGCTGAACTTTATTGCCTCGATGAACCAATTGGTGGCGTTGATCCCGCTTCTAGAGATTATATCCTGAATACCATCATCAGTAATTACAGTGAAAATGCATCTGTATTAATTTCCACACACCTAATTGCTGATATAGAAAATGTATTAGATGATGTAATCTTCTTACAAAACGGCAAAGTAGTAAAGACTTCTTCTGTGGATGACATCCGTACCAATGAAGGAAAATCCGTAGATGCATTGTTTAGGGAGGTATTCAAATGTTAGGAAAACTTTTAAAACATGAATTTAAAGCAACAGCAAGGTTTTTCTTGCCATTATTTATTGCAGCATTAATTATGACACCAGTTACTAGATTAATTACTAGCATTCATATTTTTGATGGATATCTTGCTATCATTCCTGGTTTATTTACTGGTATCTATATTTTAATTTTACTTGCCATTGCTGTAGTTTCCTATGTAATTATTATCATTCGTTTCTATCGTAATATGGTTACAGATGAAGGTTATTTGATGCACACATTACCAGTGAAAGCATCCCAACATATTTGGTCCAAGACATTAATCGCATGCTTCTGGACAATTGTAAGTTTTGCCGTTATCTTCTTATCCTTATTCGCTTTCTTTGCTACTCCAGATCGAATTAGTACTTTAAGCACAGAATTCAGCAAATTTATTACAATGGTACAGAATGAATTAGGTGCAGGAGTATATACTACTTTTGTTATCGAGATCATTATCCTAACAATTGTAGGTCTATTCTCAAATGCTTTTTATGTTTATGCTTCGATTGCAATTGGTCAGGTTATTAGCCGCCATAGAATCATTGGTGCTTTTGCCGCAGCTATTGTTCTAAACATAATTAATCAAATTCTATCAACTGTCTTATTGGTTCCAATCATGTTAACAACAGGAATTAATGCGGCTAGCCCAAAGATTATGGCCAATGCTTATATTCCAGCTAGTATCGTATTTACCATTATTATAACCATCGCTTATTATTGCATTACGAATTATGTAATGACCAAGAAATTAAACCTAGAATAAAGAATTAACGACTCTTTTCTATAAAAACAAGAAGAAACCTGTAACGAAGTTTGCAAAAACTTCATAACAGGTTTCTTCTCATTCATATCAATTTGATTTATTGTACCGGTAATACAATTGGATTAAAATAGTCTGTTTCTGAAAATGGAATAGTAACTTCTACAAATCCAGCTGCATATGCTGCTAACACATAAGGGTCAAAATAAAAACAGATACCATCTGGTGTTAGATAATATTTCATATCACTTAACTTTGTATCTTTTACAATCTGAATGGCATCCGGCATCATCATATTCGGCTCTCTTTTGATAAGAGCTAAGAATTCTTTCACCACTTTGTCTTTTATTTCTTTTTCGGATCCCTTCATTATCTGTGATAGTCCTAACTTCTCTCCTGTTTCCAAGCTATAGATGGTTTGAGAACGATATGGCATTCCATGCGCACCACCTGTATAATAATAGCCAGTATACATAATATTTACTATATTATTTGCATTATAGGTAATATTATAATCCACTTCATCTCCATGCTGAATAAAATACTTATTACTAGCAGCTTCTTCTTTGGCTAGAATCACTTCGTCCGCTTTTACTGCTTTTACCCATTTATCCTTATCCGCGATCATGCTTTCATTAATTTTACTTATCCCGGCCAGATTACCAGATAAAGTTGGATATTTATAAGACATTCCAAATAAAAGCTTTCCTTTTTTATTCTTGTAATCCTTTGAATAGGTATTACTCTTAACTGTAATCTCATTTCCTGTAATGGTAACCGTGACTGATTTGGTTGTTCCTGAATCTTTTGCTTTTGCAGTTACCTTTACGTTCCCTGCTTTCTTAGCAATTAAAATACCTGTTTTGGAACCAATGGTGGCTATGTTCTTATCTGATACACTCCATATAACTTCACCGTACGTATCTCCAACCTGTGCTTCAAACATGAATTTCCCACCGATATGAAGTAGTTTTGTACTCCGTATAAGGGTTACTGGTATTTTCTTTTTTGTTACAGTCTTTTTCACAGTTGCCGCTTCAACTTTTGTATGAATAGGCATTACATAGTTTGGCACTGATGTACTGATCATCAGTCCTGTTATCCCTAGCAATGCTAATTTTTTTACTCTATTTCCCATTCTTTACGCCTCCTAGTAGTAATCACACTATTACTATCTCATTCTACTATCCTAACCTATCTAGTTCAAGTATCTAATCCTTACGTTCTAACTTCATTTTTCTTAAGCTTTTATAACAAAATCTGTGGAAGACTAATATAATTTTGATGTAATCAATCGAAATGTATGCTAAACTTATGTGTAATACCAAAAAAGGAGGTATGGGAAAATGAATTTTTATCTACCCACCAAGATATATACTGAAAAAAATTGCGTCCTCAATCATAGCAAAGAGTTGGCCTCTTATGGCAAGAAGGCTTTTATTATAACTGGTTCCACATCATCCAGAGTAAATGGTTCTCTAGATGATGTAATAACTGCATTAACAAAAGAATCGATTTCCTATGAAATCTACGATCAGGTCGAAGAAAATCCATCTATTGAGACAGTTATGGATGCAGCTGCCAAAGGAATCAAAGAAAACATAGATTTTGTCATTGGAATTGGTGGCGGCTCCCCACTCGACGCGGCCAAAGCCATTGCTCTTATGATCCGTAATCCTTTGGAGCATTCTGACATCCTATATCAGAAAAAGCCTTTTCATTCACTTCCTGTTATAGCTATTCCAACCACAGCAGGAACCGGGTCTGAAGCTACTCCTTATGCCATCTTAACACTTCACTCCGAACAAACCAAGCGAAGTATCAGTCATCGCATTTTTCCCGAACTAGCTCTCATAGACTATTCCTATTTAAGAACCGTTCCTCAAACCATATTAATCAACACCGCTGTGGACGCGTTAGGACATTTAATAGAGAGCTATATTAATGTAAATGCCACCGACTACAGTAAAATGCTGTGCGATTACGGATTTCACTTATGGGGGAGTGTAAAACATACACTACTAACACATCCTACCAATGATAGGGAATTAGAATGCCTTATGACCGCTTCCACCATTGCCGGAATGGCCATTACTCACACCGGTACTTCTCTGCCACATGGTATGAGCTATAGTTTGACTTACGCGGATCAAATTCCACATGGCAAAGCCGTTGGAATATTTTTATCCTCATATTTGAAAGAGTCTGGGGATAACGAATCAATGAATCACATTATCAATTTGCTTGGATTTTCTGACTATACTGTATTTGATGACTTTCTTCATAATTTATTAGGTGATGTTACTATTAGTCCCTCCCAAGTAGAACGTGACATAACAGGTATGATGAATAATAAGTTAAAGCTTGCTAATTGTCCCTACCCTGTTACAGCCCATGTATTGGATAAGATATATTCTACTTCCGTTGTAATAAAATAAGGATAAAGGGCTACTGCCCATTATCCTTATTTCTATTATATTCCGCTAATCTTTGATTAAAACGATCTGCCAATCGTTTGTGCCTGTATTTTAATACCATCATTACAATCGTAAAAATGACTGCTATATTCACTAACATGCCAACGACCATTGGTATTTGTTCCAAGTAGAACCATTGAAATGCTATCCCACAACCCAAGACAACAACATTAATATAGATATAATGCAATATAATACGCAGAAGTTCCTGCTTTTTATTAAGATCACCTTGTATATAGATAAGATTTCCTAAGGAGCATAGTGCAGATGAACCAAGAATCTCCCATAATATATTAACCGAGAGTGATGGATCATTCCAGAATATGGTGATATAGATGGCTGTTGCAAAGGTTACTAAGGTCGTTACGCAGGCAAATGTGAATAATATTTCTTTTATTTTAGCTTCCATATGCTTCTTGTCCTTTCTATAAATCTAATTTACGCTTCAATATACTTACATATTGTCTCGATATCATCACTTTTTCATTGTTTTGTAGCAATGCCTCAAATCGCCCGTTAAACGCTGGCATTAAACTTTTCACTTTTGATAAATTGAGTATAGAAGACTTGGAAGCCCGAAAAAAATCTGATCCTTCAAATTCTTGATCAATCTCATATAGTTTTCGCTTTGTTTCATAAACCTCATGTTTGGTATAGACAAATACCTTATTATCAACAGCTTCAAAGTAGTAAATGTCTTTTGGGTCAATCATAACTATATTACCATCTTGGGTTGCGGTAATTTTTTGATATCCCATTTTCAGAGCATTGATCAATTTAAGTATTGATTCGTCTAACTCTTTACAGCGAATAATTACTTCATCTTCGTCTTCTTGACTGCGATCCTCAATTATTATCCTCACTAATCCATTCCTTTCTATCGATCACCTATGGCTCTTTTCCTAAGAATTAAGGTTGCGATGGTCAAGGCTACAACACCAAATCCTATGATACAAGCGATTTGTATTAGGTTATTCATAACCTCTCCATTCGCCTCGATATAGATACCCATAGATGTTTGGTATCCATCTATTACTTGCTCCGGTAAGCCTTTAAATGTAATCTCTAATGCATCTTCTGTAAATACTTTTCGCATCATGGACGTACCATGTAAAAATGGCAGCCATTTTAGTACATTCTGTACTGCTTCTGGAAGCATCCCCATCGGAAGATAGATGGCTCCTACAAATCCTACCAAGGTTCCCACTATAGTCCCTAATCCAGACCAAGCACTGTCACTATGAACAAACATTGCAACAAAAAACATAATACATGCATACACTGACACATTAAGTATAATTAATCCAAGTATTTTTAAAATCTGTACCCAATGTAATATATCACCACCAGTTAAGGCAATATAACACTCTGAGATAAATAAGGTAAGGATGCACACAAGCGTTCCAATGATAATTGCCGACACAATATAACCAAGTGCTATCTTTACCCGCTTAATTGGTGCAACATAAAGACTAAATAGTCTTTTATTCGATTCATCTTGAACCATAATTCCTATCATCGTTAATGTTACAGTTACCGAGTTAACAACTAACATACCAGCCACTGTCCACATCTGTATAAGATAAACAGCATGCTCTCTATCTAGCACTTTATTCCGTTCTCCGCCGTAGGACTTAAGCAGATCTATCACGCCGTCACAATTCATATTGCCTAAAAACACGACCATTAATCCGATTACGATTAACATCGATAATAAGGAAAAAAAGACTGCTGTCTTATCTCGCATATAGATTAACATGTTTCTTTTAATTAAATTATATAGTGTATTCATAAAATTTCAATCCCTTCTTCCAATTATTCCAATGTTTTACCAGTTACATTTAAGAATACATCATCCATCGATCCTTGAATTACTTCAAACCCTTTGATAACTTCCTTTAACTCTTCTAATAGAGGGATTGCATCCATTGTGGTTTGCAGTCTCAAGGATATAAAATCATGTTTGTCTTCAAACGTGATCTGTTTGTCTCTTAAATAATCCAGTATTATTGTTCTATTATCTGGTACAATATGAAGTTTGTCTTTTGCAAACTTATCTTTTAAAGAAAATGGGGTTCCATACTCCTTTATATGTCCTGAATCCATGATAGCAATATGTGAAGCTTTCGCTGCCTCTTCCATATAATGAGTAGTCAGGAATACTGTCATATTTAATTCCTGACGAAGTAATGCAATACAATCCCAAACACTTTTCCTTGTTGCTGGATCTAATCCAGTGGTAGGTTCATCCAAGAATAAAATTTCTGGTGTATTCATTAACGCTCTAGCAATCTCACATCTACGTTTTTGACCGCCGGAAAGCTTTGCAAATTGGCGATTCTTCATATCTTCTAGTTCTAAAATATCGCAGACTTTCTTATAATTTTCTTTCACTTTTCTTTGATTTTTTTCATAAAACGAACCTCGGATCAATAGGTTCTCTTTTACCGTAAGTCTTTCGTCTAGGCAATTATTTTGATAAACTACCCCAATTCGTTTCCGTATTTCTTGATCCTCTTTTCCAACTTGATAACCACAAACCGATACACTTCCTTCTGTAGGCGGAAATAATGTGCAGAGCATATTAATGGTTGTTGACTTACCAGCACCATTTACACCTAAAAAACCAAACAACTCCCCTTTTTCTACTTGAAAGCTAATATTATCAACTGCTTTTATATCCTTAAAATTTTTCTTTAGATGTTTCACATCAATGATTGCTTCCATATCCATAACTCCCTTCTTACTTTTCATATTTCTTATGTAGATACTATATTCATTTCCAACCCTGTCCGCAATACCCATAACGCTAAGTGGTAAAAACCAAACGGTAAGTTGCAAAAAATCAGTTCCAAATCGCATCACATGTTAACATATCCCAAATGAATAATACTAATATTCTTTCATATATTGTAGTAGACCTAGTTTTTAACTATAGGAGATGAAATAGATGGCTGATGGTTGTGCTGAACGCATCTTAGACGAAAATTATGCGGATTTTATGTTTCGGTATGGTGAATCTCTAGATGCGATAAAAAATAGATTTGATGCTTGTGTTAGCAGAATAAATTATGACACCGCTGCAGTTTATATACCTATAGCGGATATTCCAAGAAACTTTATTCACTTATACGGTTATGGTGCTTTTCCAAATTGCTATGGATTATTGGATATCTCTGCTGTTGAAGCCTCCGGAGCGACAAGAGTACGGAATATCCCAAATCTAAACCTCCGTGGTCAAGGCGTATTAATTGGTCTCGTCGACACTGGTATCGATTATACCCATAGCGTGTTTCGTAAAGCAGATGGCACTTCAAAAGTGTATTCTATTTGGGATCAGACCATACAAACCGAAAATGGAGCTCCACAGGATTTTTTCTTTGGAACAGAATACACTCAAGCACAGATCAACGAAGCACTCGCCAGCGAAGACCCTCTATCCATTGTCCCGTCCACTGATACAGACGGACACGGTACTTTTTTGGCCGGAATAGCTGCTGGAAATCTAGATGAAGAGAATGATTTTACGGGAGTTGTTCCTGATGCAGAACTTGTTGTAGTGAAATTAAAGCAGGCTAAGAATTTTATAAGAAATTTCTGGCGTATACCAGATGAGGTTCCCTGCTTTCAGAAAAATGATTTTATGCACGCGCTAAAATATCTTGTGGATGTAGCCAATGCTGCCAATCGACCTATCTCTATCATCATAGGAATCGGAACTTCACAGGGTGCTCATGATGAGCGTGGTGCTCTTAGTAGCTACATTACCACTCTAGCTGCACAAAGTGGTGTTGCAATCTCTATCGCTGCTGGAAATGAAGGTAATCGAGGACATCACTATTTCGGGACAATCGCACGAGATGCAGAATTTGATACAGTGGAACTAAAAGTAGGTCCTAATGAAAGTGGTTTTTCTATGGAATTCTGGGGGCAAACACCGTTCACCTTTTCATTTGATATCCTATCACCCTCTGGTGAATATATTCCCAGAATCCCTGCTAGATTGAACGAATCGCGAGAAGTTCATTTTATATTCGAACAGACAGTTATCGATATCGATTATCAGATTATAGAATCACAATCTGGAGATCAATTAATTCTCGTTCGCTTCACTACCCCAGCTGAAGGCATTTGGCGATTTCGTGTATATTCCAGCGGTAGCGTGGAATTAAGTTATCATGTATGGCTACCCATTCATCAGTTTATCACTGACCAAACCAATTTCATTCGACCTGATAATAATGTCACACTTACTTCCCCTGCAAATGTCTATATACCTATTGTAGCTACCGCATACGATCACAATAATAACAGTCTTTATCTCAACGCAAGTAGAGGATATACACGAAATAACAATATTGCACCTTCTTTTGCTGCACCAGGTATTAATCTAATTGGACCTGCACTCAATAACGGATTCACAACTTCCACCGGCACAAGTGTTGCTGCCGCACACACAGCCGGTAATGTGGCAATGATTTTAGAATGGGGAATAGTGCGGGGAAATTATGTACAGTTAAGTACCGTAGAAATAAAAAACCTACTAATTCGTGGAGCTAAAAGAGACCCCTCACTATCCTATCCGAATAGAGACTGGGGATATGGCATATTAGATCTATATAGTGCCTATAATAGTTTACGTTCAGATTGATTGTTCAGATTGGAACTAAGAAAAGGTCTATTGAATAGATTACTACTATTCAATAGACCTTTGTTTACATTAACAAATCTTCCATGATATGACTTATTCGACTATAAATTGATGGATTACATTTTCTAATGTCTGTGCATTCTCATCCAACTCTTTCGATAAGCGATCAAGCGTGTTAACTGCATCTAGTTGATGATTGGTTGTCTCATTTACCGACATAGAAGCTGCCGCAGTCTGTTGTGAGACTGCTGATATGTTCTCTATCGCCATCAATGTCTGTACCTTAGCGGTTTCGATATTATGTACATTCTCCAGAATCATACCAACATTATTTACTAACCTCTCCACATGATGATTCATATCATTGAATGATTTTTCTGTATTATTTACTGCTGTTTCCTGATCTGAAACAACATTTTCTGCTTCATTGGCTATCTTTACTACATCTTTTGTTTGTGTCTGAATCTCTTGGATTAACCCTTCAATCTCGTGTACTGCAGATACGGATTGATCCGCAAGCTTTCTAATCTCGTCTGCTACGACAGAGAATCCTCGTCCAAACTCTCCAGCTCTTGCAGCTTCAATAGAAGCGTTTAAGGATAATAAATTGGTTTCTTCAGCAATGCCATTGATAGTTCCAATGATTTTACTAATTGACATAGATTTTTGTTCTAATTTTTCAATATTGGTAATGATTCGTGCTGTAATCTCTGATGTAGACTGCGCTTTCTCGTTAAGTACATGCATTGTATCCATGCCTTGCATAATACTTTCTTTTGTATCATTGGCAATACCGCTGATCTCATTGGTTTTACCATTTACGACTTCAATCTTCTTTGAAAGATCATCCATCTGTATTAAGCAACTCTCCGCATCCCCTGCTTGTTGATTTACGCCTTGTTGAATCTCGTTAATTGCCTCCGTAATTTCTCTGGTTGCTTTAGAAAATACTTCCGAGGAATCTCTTACTTGAATGGAAGAACCAGTAACAGAACTACTCTGTGCTTTTACATTCTCAATAAGTCCCCTCATATTATTAATCATATCATTGATACCATTGGATAAGGTTAGAAATTCATCTCTTCTCTTAACCTTTAATTGAACAGTTAGATTTCCTCCAGATACTTTTTTTAATTCCACAATAATATAGTGAATGACTCTCTGAATTCCAGCAGCCATTCTTGCCCCTACTATTACTGCAATGATACATGCTAACATAACAAGAATAATCGTAATTTGTTTAATACCACTTACTTGTTTAAGAATTGTACTTTCAGGAATTAGAGCACAAATCATTGCTCCAGACTTACCAACTTTAGTGGTTAAGAGTAAATAGTTCTGTCCATTCCACTCTACATCAGCACTTGAACTATCTTCTTTTGACTGTAATGCTGTCTTATAGAATTCTTCTTTTGCAAAGACATTCTCCAACTTTTTCGTACTATCTTTCTCTTTCTCTTTCTCTGTTAACAATAATTCTCTTCCGTCACTTGTAACAAATCCAACTACACTATCTTTTCCAAAATCCAATCTACCCATAATTTCATTAAGGGTAGCAGTTTTCACGTCTACTATAATTGCCGCATTGGCGTTTTGGAAACTTCTAATACATCTAATTGCATAATCTTTTGCTTCTATACCAAGTTTATCATCAATTGTTTTATCGGAACCAACCCAGAAAGGTGTTCCAGTCTTAGCCTTTAAAGGGCTTCCAGCTTCTGTATTGATAAATTCATTGTATAATCCATCGTCTTGTGTCCTCTTAAATGTTGTAACTGTTCCAACACCATCTGAGATAACCATAATATTTTGAATAAATGTTTCAGAAACTCCTTTCGCTATCATGGTAGTTTTCATATTGTTTACAATGGTATTTTGTTCAAATTTATCTTTTATTCTACCCCCAAAACATTTCTGGTAATTACTATCCATAATAAATTCAAGAGCAGTTCCTTCTACCGATTCGAATCCAAAGCTCATATACTCTCCGGTCATATCCATGGCTTGCAAACTTGAACTTTTATAATTATTAATAATTGCTGTAGACGCTTTCTGATAAGATATTGCACCAACTATGATTACGAAAACGACTGGAATCATAAACGACAAAATTAAACTAACTACGATACCTGTGCGCCAATTAGCCGTTTTCTTAACAATTGAAGTTTTATTATTCGTATTCTTAGTACCCTTTACTTTTCGCTCCTTAAATTTTTTTTCCTTAACGTTCTTAAACGACAACCCTGATTTTCTCATCTGTTTACCTCCTGTAATGAAAGTCGATTAAATGCTTATTAAACTGTAAATATTTCTAAAAGTTTAGGGTATAAACTATAACAAACCGTAAAACACTTCAATATATTATTATTTACGAAAATTTTAGTAGTATTTAATGTAAATTTTCAGTATTTGTTACAATAAAATTATACGAAATTATACCTTTGTATGCATTATAAACAAGAAAAATGTAAATGTCAATGTCATTGCCAGCGAAAACAACGAAAACAGCGAAAATATCAAAAACACGCTCGACATAAAAATATTAATTATTATGGCGAGCGTGCATAGTACTACTTTATTCAACTATATTCTTCTTTATTCTACTTTAAACTGACGAATCACATTTTCTAATGTCTGAGCGTTCTCATCTAATTCTTTGGATAAGTGGTCAAGCGAATTCACTGCATCTAATTGATGATTGGTTGTTTCATTTACTGACATAGACGCTGCTGCTGTCTGCTGTGACACTGCTGATATATTTTCTATAGCCATCAATGTCTGTACCTTAGCAGTTTCGATATTATGTACATTTTCTAATATCATATCTACATTGTTTACGAGTCGCTCAACATGATGGTTCATATCGTTAAATGATTTCTCTGTATTGTTTACTGCTGTTTCTTGATCTGAAACAACATTTTCTGCTTCATTAGCAATCTTGACTACATCTTTTGTTTGCGTCTGAATCTCTTGGATTAACCCTTCAATCTCATGTACTGCTGATACGGATTGATCCGCAAGTTTTCTGATCTCGTCTGCTACAACTGAAAAACCTCGTCCAAACTCTCCTGCTCTTGCTGCTTCAATGGAAGCATTTAAGGATAATAGGTTAGTTTCTTCTGCAATACCATTGATGGTTCCAATTATCTTACTGATTGACATGGATTTTTGCTCAAGCTTTTCAATATTATTAATGATACGTGCTGTAATTTCTGATGTAGACTGTGCTTTCTCATTCAGTACATGCATCGTATCCATACCCTGCATAATACTATCTTTTGTATCTTTTGCAATATTATTAATCTCGTTGGTTTTACCATTTACCACTTCAATTTTTCTAGATAGATCATCCATTTGGATTAAGCAACTTTCAGCATCCCCAGCCTGCTGATTAACACCTTGTTGGATTTCATTAATTGCATCTGTAATGTTTCTAGTCGCCTTTGAAAATACTTCGGAAGATTCTCTTACTTGTACAGATGAGTCAGTAACCGAATTACTTTGAACCTTTACCTTTTCAATCAGACCTCTCATATTTACAATCATATCATTGATTCCATTGGATAAGGTTAAGAACTCGTCCCTTCTCTTTACCTTTAATTGAACCGTAAGGTTTCCTTCTGATACCTTCTTAAGTTCACCAATAATATAATGGATTACCTTCTGGATGCCTGCAGCCATTCTAATACCAACCACAACAGCTATAATACAGGCTAAGGCTACTAAAACAAAGGTAATTTGCTTAATACCACTAACTTGTTTGATAATTGTACTTTCTGGAATTAGGGCACATATCATTGCTCCTGATTTACTAAGCTTTGTATTTAAGAACAAGTACTTTTGTCCATTCCATTGTACATCTACACTTGAACTTTCCTTTTCAGATTTGACTGCTTGTTGATAAAATTTTTCTTTTGAAAATACACTTTCTAATTTTTTATCACTATCCTTATCGTTTAGCAGAAGCTCTCTTCCATCGGCTGTTACAAATCCAACAACACTGCCTTTACCAAAATCCAAACCACTCATAATATCTACTAAAGTTTCTGAACTAACATCTAATACAATAGCAGATCTGGAATCTGTAAACCCACGAACATAACGGATAGCATAATTTTTTGACTTGGCTGATACTTTTTCATCTATTAGACTATCTGTTCCAACCCAGTATGCCCCGTCAATATTGGTCTTTAGAGCACTACCACCTTCACTTTCAAGATAATCTGTATATAGGTTGTCATCCGATTGATTTCCCGAACTTAGCATTCCCATATCCTGAGACATGATAAATATATTTTCTATAAATAAATCAGATACTTGTTTTGCTATAATACCTGTTTTAATGTTCTTCATAACAGTACTTTGCTCTAACAGATTAGACTCTAATCTTCCATCAAAGTATTTCTGAATATTAGAATCCATTATGTATTGAATTGCTGTGGCCTCTATAGAATCCAAACCAAAACTCATATACTCGCCTGTCATCTCCATTGCCTGAAGACTGGAATGCTCATAATTATTTACAATGGCAGTAGACGCCTTCTGATATGATACCGCACCAATTACAATGACAAAAATGACTGGTATCATAAAGGATAAAATCAAACTAACTACGATTCCTGTTCGCCACTTTGAAAATGCCTTCGTCTGAGCTATCTTTTCTAATAAACCAAACGATCTTTTCTCTCTTCTTCGACTACCCTTTACTTTCTTCTCACGAACTTTCTTTTCTTTCACATCTCTAAATGTCAGTCCTGACTTTCTCATCTGTAAACCTCCTAGTAATTAACTGTTATTAACGCCCCTCATATTTAGCTATTCTTAATTCCAAAGAGATATAAAGCGTTTTATTAAAAAATAAAGACCACTCAATCTGATATAAATTTATTACGCCTTTGCTCTTGTCTATAACGAAAGCGTCATATCTACAGAAAGGATAGTCATTATTCTAAAATCACAATATAATTTAGTCTCTAAACTATATATTTATTCATACTATTATTACAACAAAATTCAACAAATTTCTTGTATACTATACATTATATACAAATAAAAAAAGATTGTCAATGTCCACATTTTGCAACATTTTTGTATTATTTTTGTATATAATTACTCCCAACGGGCAAATAATTTCAACGGATCTTTTTCTGTTACAATTGTAGTTGCTGTAATTGGTTTCGCTTCCAGATCAGCATAATCTTTCCATGTATACCACCCAACAAACTTCTCACCTTCTTTTACAGGAGTAGGTAATTCACCATAAACCTTACCACAAATCACTTCTTTATAGAGTAGCTCATCTCCGTTGAATGCTATAAACGCAATTTTTAAGGTTTTTTCTTCCCAATGCGCATATAATGTATTTTTTGATTTTTCATCGAAGATCGTCTTTGATGTAATTTCATCTCCACCATTGGCTTGTGTAAACCAACCTATAAATTTATAATTCGTTCTAGTTGCTTTCGGTAGATTTAGCTTGGTTCCATACCTGGCTACTATTGTAGTAGTTCCAATGGTACCTCCATTGGGATTCAGAGTAATATTTGCCTCTTTTCCGCGCCAACGAGCATATAGTGTATGTGCATAGTTTCTCTTTACCGTAGAGTCTTTTGTTATCTTAACCCCACCATAAAGTGCTGTATACCATCCTAAAAAAGTATAGTTTTTCCGAGTTGGAGTGGGAAGTTTACCATATGTATTATTAAATGTTACATTGGTTGAACTTGTTTTAACCGTACCTCCAGTGGCATCAAAAGCAACCGTATAGGTGTCACTATTCTCACCAAAAGCCACTGTTGGCAGTGCCAGGATCATGAAGAAGGAAGCAATAACTAGATAAATAATTCTTCCCTTTTGATTCCAAAAACTTTCTTTTGTATTGGTTTTCATACAGATATACACTCTTCTCTCTTTATATTTTGATCATAATTCTTTCATAAATATTTATGTAATATGATACCATATTCATCCAATCATATCCATAGATTTATAAAATATCCAAAAATTTTATCAAATAAACTAAAAATTATTTACCTTGACAGGCGAGGTATATATTTCTATAATATACCATATAATGTAGAGGTAATAATATGGAGGTAACTATATGTCAATTGCATCAGATGTTATACGAGGTCATACCGAGCCTATTATACTTTCCCACCTATTAGATGGAGATAGTTATGGATATCAGATTAATAAAGAAATTATGGAAACTACAGATTATCATTATGAATTAAAAGAGGCCACTTTATATTCTGCCTTTCGAAGATTGGAACAAGCCCAGTTAATTACTTCTTATTGGGGTAATGAAACAGTTGGTGCTAGACGAAGGTATTATTCCATAACAGATATTGGTCGAAAAGCGTATCAAGAACATAAAAAAGATTGGGAAAATGCTAAAATTCTTATTGATAAATTGTTAAAGTAATTCTGTTAAGTACGTATTACATTCTTTAATCTATTCTATTTAATTTTAGGAGGAAATTTTAATGAAAGAAAAAATGAGTAAACATATAGATATGCTTTTTGAAACTGCTCCCAAAACAAGAAAAGCATTGGAGTTAAAGGAAGAACTATTAACCAACTCCTTCGAGCGTTATGATGATTTAGTTGCTGATGGTATTTCACCAGAAGATGCTTATGAAAATGTCATATATTCCATGGGAAATGTATCTGAATTATTTTTCGGTTTAGATGATATGAATGCCAGCCAAGTAATCGCAGAAGTGAATCGAGATACAGAAAGAACCAACTCAATAAAAAGTTCTATGTTCGCAGTATTATGGTCTACCATTATCATGCTCTATTTTTTAATTAGCTTTGTAACCTATGATTGGTATATTACTTGGATTATTTTCTTAGTAGGACTCTGCCTCCATACGATCATAGAATTAATATTCCGTTTAAAGGAGATGAAATAATGAAAAAAGTAATTTTATCACTTATAATATCTTTCTCTATTCTCGTCTTTGCTTTAGTTGGTATTTTAATCTGTGCAATCATGAAAGGCGGGGAATCTATTTCCTTTTCCAACGCAACTGCCAATTTAGTGAATACAGAAACCATTCCATTGAATCAAATTAACTTTGTTTCTATTGAGTACGAGTCTGATGATGTCACAATATATTTTACCGATTCAGAAGAAGTAATTTTAAAAGAATATATGACTTTCACACCTGATACTGATCAATTAGCAACCATTAAAACAGATGATAATTCTCTTTCTATTCAAGGACGTAGATGGAACTCTAATTTCAACTTTTTCCTAGGTAATCACTATAGTAGAGCAGATATCTACTTACCTTCTAGCTATGCAGGTTCTCTATCCATAACCACTTCAAGTGGAAACATTGAATCTGATTGTAACTTTTCTCTTTCTGACTTCCAACTAGCCAGTACTAGCGGTGATATCAAAATGAACGAAGTGACTGCTGAAAACATCACCGTATCCTCCTCGAGTGGTACGATAACTTTTAATAAAGCAGAAGGAAAACGAAAGTTCAGTAGTACAAGTGGTGATATCCAAGTATACGGAGGAAACGGTGATAGCATGTTCTCTGCTTCCTCTGGAACTATCACTATCAATAAATCAACAGGCTTGTTGTCCGCAGCTGCTTCCAGCGGAGATATTGAGATTAAAGATTCCATCGGTTCCAAAATCATTCATACTTCCTCCGGCACGATTAGCTTATTGGATTCCTCTGGCGAAATCAATGCCGAGGCATCCAGCGGCGATATAGAAATTGTAGCGTCCGATGGTGGCGGTACATTGAAAACAACCTCTGGTAGTATTGAATTTACTTTAGACCAGATTACAAGTAATATAGATATCAATGCTTCTAGCGGAGATGTCACATTAAAAATCCCTAAAAATCAATCCTTTT
This sequence comes from Bacillota bacterium, assembly GCA_023420935.1. Classification (GTDB taxonomy): domain Bacteria; phylum Bacillota; class Clostridia; order Lachnospirales; family Lachnospiraceae; genus Mobilisporobacter. The sequence goes on from JAEZUR010000125.1 coordinate 48,019, forward strand.
ATTTTCAGGCAAATACATCAAGTGGTGATATCGACACCCACTTTGATAACACGCTTGCTTTTAGCAAAAAGGATGATCAAGCTACAGGATCAATAGGTAATGCTCCAGATAAAGAGATTAAGATTACCACAACTAGTGGCTATATTCGTATAGAAGAATAAATATTGGAAAGATGCTGTTGCAAAGTAACGAAGTTTATATATTAAAAGGAATTGGTGAACACGAATAACA
>JAEZUR010000011.1 GCA_023420935.1 Bacillota bacterium
CTTGACGGTATCCCAAATAATTGCGATTATGATGTAGAAATATATGATGTAGATTCAAATATATTAAGTGGTTCATATTTTTCAGGCAATACCAGTGAAAAGGCTGATATATTAGTTGGTACAGGGGGCTATTATGTTAGAGTGTATTCATATTCAGGTTCGGGTGAATGGGAATATAGTCTTAACGTCAATTTATCAACGCCAGATCAGTATGAAATAAATGATAGTGTAGCATCAGCAAGGGAAGTGCTTGTAGACAGTTCGTCTTTTGGAACTATTGATAATATTAAAGATGTAGACTACTTTAGAGTTGAAATTGAAGAAGCAGAAAACTATGTATTTGAACTTCAGAATATTCCTGAAGGTAAGGATTATGATTTATCTATATATGATTCTTTAGGTAATGCAGTTGCATATTCATGGAATTCTTCAAATGATGATGAACTTATAAATATGGAATTAAATCCGGGCTGCTACTATATAAAGATACATTCATATTCAGGATTCTCGTATGAACAAAATTATATGGTATCGGTTTATCAGGAGAATGCACTAACTCTTTCAATGCCATATATAAGAGCAAATGCAGGGGATACAATATCTGTACCAATAGCTATTCAAAATCTTCCAACAGAAGGATTGTGTGCTTTTGATTTTTTATTAGATTATGATTCAACCATGTTGAATTATCTGGATTATACAGTTGATTATTCGGATCCTAGTTGGGCATTAGTTGATACAGAACAGGTTATTGAAGTGAATAAAGAGTCTGATGGTATAATAAGAGTATTGTTTTTAGATAATTCTACAACGTTTACAAAACCGTTGAATAAAGAAGGTATTATAATTAAATTGAATTTCCAAGTGAATACAGAAACAACTGATGGAGTATATGATATTAGTTGCAGTTATGGAAGTTTTGCAAAACGCATAGGAGATACTGTTTTAGGTGTATCACATGCTATATTTAAAAATGGGTTAATTATGATTGGAAGTTTTGGATTGACAAGTTTGCAGTTTGATGTACATATTCAAAATTTAATATCAATGGCTAGTACAGGAATACCGGTTGCTGATGTAAATGGTGATGGTAGTGTTAATTCGCTAGATTTTGCGTCGTATAGAATGTATCTCCTTGGGTTTTCACTATCTACGTTTGATACAACAGCAGCTGATGTGAATGAAGATGGTATTATTAATTCTTTAGATTTTGGTGTATTAAGGAGACTTCTTCTGCAAGGAGTATATGGTTGTTGGGTAATGATGTATAAAGATGGAAGGTCAATTGTGATTCATGATACTACTATACCATATTGGCTTCAAAAAGGTTGGAGTTTGTCTAATGTCGGAGTATTCTCTTTTGTTGAAGCTGGAAATACTAATCCTCTTAGTATGGAACAACAACAGGTAAATGCAAAATATATTCATGAATATTTAACTGATGAGGGATGGAAAACAAAGGCTATTAGTGCATTATTAGATAACATGCATGTTGAAAGTTATCTTAATCCAGGTCAATGGCAATACATGAACAATGTAGAATATGGCTATGGTCTTGTGCAATGGGATGATGCATCAAAGTTTCTTGAGGGAAAGGATATAAGTAAATTTGAAGCGAATGAAATGGCTAATAATGACCCAAAAAGACTTATGGATTTACAACTTGAGTTTTTGATAGATACTATGAAACCCGGGGGAGGAGAATGGCTTCCTGATTTAGCAGTTTCTACATATAATGCACCATATAAAATGAGTTATAGCGCGTTTATAAGCTCATCAAATAGTGTAGCTGAACTAACAATAATATTTAACAGTCATTATGAAAGGTCGGGGTCACCTCATATGGATAGAAGAATAGAATATGCTGAAGATTGGTATGATTACTTGAACAAATAATAGAATTTGGAAATAACGTAAAGGAGAACATGATATGAAGTTCAGTAAAGAGTTTAAGACAATTATATGTTTGCTATCCATCACTGTTTTTTTAGTAAGTTGTTCAAAAGTCGGTAATAATGAAATTCCTGAAAAGAACATAGTAAATGAGACTGAAAGCAAAGAACATGATATTGATTACAGTTACTACATAAGAAAGATATGGATTAATGAAGGTAGTGAACAACAAAAGAGTATGGACGATTTATTTCTTTATCTTAATAGGGTGAACGGTGAGAATATTGAGGGAGAGATTTATACTGGTGAAATGCCTATATCTTCATATTTTTATGATTTATCATTTGATTCAAACTATCAATGGAATTTTATGGGCAAGATACTAGATGATAGTGTTAAATGTAAATTTGTTGGTGAGGAAATGAATGGTAACATATCTCTAGTGTTTAATAATGCTAATATAGTGGGTAACATAGAATTGACAGAAGAAGTAGTATTGAACGATAAGTTCATTAATGAAGGTACTTATAATTTTAGACCGTATACCATTAAAGATGTGAATTCACAATATGAAGAACATGGAATCTCAACTATCTTGTTGGATGAATACTCGTATGAAGTTCATATAGATTCTTGGGGAAAAGTACATTTTATTTCCATGATGGTTAATAGCAACAAACCGCATCCATTATTTTTCCTAGCAAATGAGGAAAGTGAAATTCTTTATCGATTTTATGCCCCTTTTCAAAATGGTCTTGATGTAACAGAAATTTCAGTTGATGATATTGATGGAGATGGACTGGAAGATATTGTAGTTATTCTTGGAGCTAAAGATATCGGAGGAGTTGTTGCATGGATTTTTTTCCAAACAAAGGATGGTATGTTTCGAGTTAATAATGAAGTGCAAAAAGAGTTGAATATTGAGTATTATGATAAAACTCATTTAGATACTGAAACTTTAAAAGAACATTTTGAAGCTAAATATGGATACGCTATGTTTATAGCCTACCACCTAAAAACCAAGAATTCTAAATTATCGCTATCATAAACTCTACCACATGAAACCCTTTAGTATCAAGTGGCTTATATCACACCTAGCTTCAACGACCTTATAAGCTTATACAAAATATCAGTTTCCAACGCAAATTATTTGTTTTACCTCACTTTTTCACAAAAAAAATCTATATCCTAATAGATACAGATTAAATCTTAATTATCCGGTAAGTTTAAATTGTAGTTTCAATAACTGCACTTTTAAGGCAAGCTCTGA
>JAEZUR010000073.1 GCA_023420935.1 Bacillota bacterium
CGCCAAAGGTAATACAATCTTCCACAAAAGTTCAATTTCACTTGCTCCATCGATCTTTGAAGCCTCTTCAATCTCCACTGGAATCGTATCAAAATAACCTTTCATATTCCATATACTAAAAATGCACATGGATCCTGCATATACTAGGATCAATCCAAGATTTGAATTCAATAAGTTTAAGGTCTTAAACAAACGAAAAATAGCAAACATTGATAAAATTTGTGGAAATGCATTTAATAATAGAAATATCTTTAAAATCTGCTTTTTCCCTTTAAAATGAAATCTGGAAAATCCATAAGCCGCTACCACAGCTGTTCCCATTGCAAGTATCATTGTTCCTACACTTAACACAATGGAGTTTTTAAGCCATAATAAAAATGGTTCATCCAGTAGCACTGTCTTGTAATTATTCCAAGTGAAATTCTTAGGTAGTAAGGTAAACTGTGAGGATAATGCCCCACTTCCACTAGAAAATGAAAGCGACAAAGCATAAAGAATGGGTACTAATCCAATTAAGCATAAGGATAAGAAACATATATTTAAAATCATTAATCCAATTCTTTGCTTTATCCGTTTTTTTGTCATACCTTCTCCTCCTTAATTCCTCGATTGGTATACAAGGAAAATAAAATAATTAGTATAAATATTATAATTGATACAGCCGATGAAAGGCCGTAATTATTGGACACAAACGCATTCTCATGTGCATAAGTAATGATAGTCTGTAGGGTTGAGCCAGTTAAGGAACCTTTTTGCCTAGTTAATAGGTAAATAATATCAAACTGTTTAAATGTAGTAAATGTAGTCATAATCACTGCTGGTGCTATAATAGGCCTTAATGATGGAATGGTAATATAGAAATTCTGAGCAATTCTACCTGCCCCATCTAATTTAGCACTTTCATAATAACTAGAATCAATACTCTGCAAAGCACCATCAATCATCATAATCATAAATGGCAAAGCCATCCATAGATTTAGTACCATACAGGAAAGGAAGGCTGGTACATTTTCAGATAAGTAATTTGCTTTTGGTATTCCTAAGGTACCGAGTAGATTATTAAGCAGACCAAACTCAGTATTAAACATTCCTACACGCCAGAGTAAAATGGATACATAAGCAGGCATTGCCCAAGGAAACATAAGTAAGGTTTTATACAGTCTACTTAGTTTTAATCCCTTCACATTAAGACCCAGCGCAATAAGATATGCAACGATCATCTGTAATACCATATTAAATATTGTCCAAAGAATTGTTGTACCTAAAGCTTTTAGAAATCCTGTATCAATTTTTGTTAACGCTCTAAGATAGTTATTCCATCCAATCACTTCATAATTATTCCAATGATATAGATTCATGTTTGTGAAAGATATAAAACACGTATATATAATTGGAAATAAAATGATTGCGCCTATAAGAATCAAGGCAGGAAAGGAAAATATCCATGGTAACAATTTTCTTTTCTGTTTCATTTCATTTCTCCTTATCAAGAATAGGGCGAACGCATGGTTCGCCCATAAACACTTACATAAGCGTATTCAAGTTTATTGCATATCACTAATTGCTGTCGTTGCTTCTTCCTGATATTGATCGGCTGCCTTATTGATGTCCTCATCTGATTTATTCACAGCTGCTAAAAGTGATTCACTTGGTCCCCACATAACACTCATTTGTGGAATATTTGGCATTGGAATTGCAGTTTCTGCAGTTTCCCTCATTGCAACAATCATCTCATTATTACTTACTTCTGCATCCTCATAAGATCTAATATTAGCCGGAGCACAGTTTGCTTTCTTAGCTAGATCAATGCCCACTTCTGCACCTGCTAATACCTCAAGTACGGAAGCTAAAGCATCTTTTTTCTCAGCAAGTGCATGTTGCATTACTCCTACTCCCTGTACTCCAGAAAATGGAGCTAATGCATTTCCGTTTGGTAATGTAAAGCTTGATAATGATTTATATCCAATCGAAATTCCCGCTTCTTTCATTCCAGGAATTAACCAAGGTCCACCAATAATTGCAGCTGCATTTCCATCATTAAATAAGGTGTTTACTGTATTATAATCCCCATCTGCCTGAAGTTTTGCAAATTTTTGATTATAGGTAATCGCATCTTTTGTAGCTTGTTCATTAAGGCCTGGTTTTGCGTCGTTATTAATGATATAACCACCAAATCCATTGATAAATGGAGCTACATTATACGCTGTGGAATGTTGATTTACCACTGCATAAGTTCCTGCATCAGCATTTGTATTTGCTACCATATAATTATATAAATCCTCTGTGGTGGTTGGTACTTCACCTTTCCACAAATCTTTGTTATAGATAAATAACAATGTTTCAAAATAGATTGGAAGCATATATCTAACATCTTTGTATGTACCAGCCTCTACTGTCATTGGCAATAAATTGGCCATAGCGTCTGCATCAACTACATCAGTGATTGGTGCTAACACACCCATTTCTACAAAGGTTCCTAAAGAATCATTGGCATACAGATACATATCAGGTCCATTTGAAGCATCATTTCCATAAAGCTTAATTTGATCTGTTAATCCTGTCTTTTTTTCAAAATTTACAGTAATCTTTTGATCCTTTAGTGTCTCATTGACTTTGTCTTGAATCGTTGCCATAATTGACTCATCACCGTCATGCCATATCTTGATCGTAACTGGTTCTAGTGCTACATCTGTTGTGGAATCAGTTGCTGCTACCTCTTGGTCGGTTACACCTTCCACATCAGTTGCTTGTGTGGAATTACTATTTTTACTGCACCCAGTCAATGTCCCCAATAACAGTAGCCCACATAGTAATACGCAAATACATCTTTTCATACATTTCCTCCTTTTGGGATAACGCTTTCCCAACACTAATTTTTCGAAAGCATTTTTCCTTATTTATTTAATACATTTTTACCATAGATGCTATGCTGCTACAATAATATATTGGTCATTTTATTCGCTTTTGTTAAGAAACCGCTATACTAAATACTAAAATATATCTATTATGAATAAACAACTTGCATAATATTTACATAAAAAGAACTGTAGCAAAATAGCTACTAATTTCCGAGCCATTTTACTACAGCCTTATTTTCTATTCTTTAATATTTGATAAATCCAATAAAAATTGATCCGTTTTCATTCTGGTTTCTTCATAGAACTCTTGATTAAATTCCTCTGAATAGCAATCCATGTATCCATGTGCTCCATCCAGTACATACGTTGTTACCTGCTTTTTTGAACCAAGTTCCTCAACAAGGGAATCTACATCAAACGCATCTTTTTTGGCGAAAAACAATAGAACTGGGCATTTGGGTATCTGGTATACATAGTCTCGAATTCGTGACCCATAATATCCAACTACCCCATCACAATTTATATTATCACTGCACCTCCATGCAATGGTAGCACCAATGCTATATCCAATTAAAAACAGATACTTATACTTTACCTTAAGTTGATCCATCAGGTTATTCATATCCACATAGACATCAAATCCGATTATATCAGTAAAATATTGATAAGCCTCTTGGCTTTGCCAATATTCAAATGGGCTATCACGATTAATAAGATTAGGACAATAAACGTCATATCCATTGCTTGCATAAAACTCACAAACCTCTTCAATATGTCTATTCACTCCATATATTTCATGAAGGACAATGATTGCTTTCTCATTCCCACTTAAATATTCAATCATGCTACCTCTTCCTTTTCTCTATACAGTCAGGACATTCACCAATAAATTCTAAGTTGTGCCCTGTAATGTGAAACCCTGTTTCTTCTACCAGCTTATCACCGATCTCCTTCAGTGGACAGACATCGATAGGTACACGTTTACGACATTCTGAACACACAAGATAATGGCTATGAGTATGACTATTAATTTGATAATACGCTTTGCCATCTCCACCAATATTTTTTAACAGAATCATCTTGTCGACTAACACGGAAAGGGTTCTATAAACCGTCGAGAAATTAAGTTCTCGTTTCTGTCTGGTCTCCATAAAAATCTCATCTGCAGTCATCGGCTCTCTAGCACCATCTAACACCTTTAATATTAATATTCTACTCTCTGTACTTTTTAACCCATTTTCTCTTAGTAAATTCTCATTCATTATGCCTGCCCCCTCACATAGTGTAGCGATATATAATGAAGCCTCTTTATTAGAATCACAATCAACAATACCATAACAGATACTACTGCTGTAAATCCACCTGGTGCAACATTTAGGTAATACGATAAAAACAAACCAGACATGATGTCTACCATACTAAATAATATGGATGCAATTAACGTAACCTTAAATCCTTTTTCTAATTGCATGGCTGTAGCGACTGGTAAAGAAATCATGGAACTAAGTACCAGAACACCAACAATCCGAATGGATGCAGCGATTGCCGATGCAACTAATATGGAAAACATATAATTGATGAAACGAACCTTTACTCCTGCAATGATTGAGGCTTCTTCATCATATGAGATATAAAGTAGCTGATGATATAAAAATATTAATATAGCTACCGAAAGGATGCTTAGTATAAAAATGGTTAACATGTCCGTTTGAGTCACGGTCAAAACACTACCGAACATATAGGATTCTGCATTGGTATTAAGGCGTCCAGAACTAATTATTGTAATAGCGATACCAACACATAAGGATAAAACTATGGATAGTATCAGGTCTGTATATTTCTTAAAATAATTTCTTAAAAATTCAATTAATGCGCCGCAGATGGATGTAAAAATAAATGCGCCTGCGATAGGATTCTGCTGAAATAATAAACCCAATGAAATTCCAGCTAATGATGCATGGGATAAGGTATCTCCAATCATGGAATAACGTCTAACGACTAGAAACACACCAATACATGGGCAGATAATCGCAATCATCAAAGAAACCAGAATTGCGTTTTGCATAAAACTATACTGAAGCATAATAATCTTTCCTTTCCTTTGGATACAGAAATTCCGATGCATATTGATCTGGACTACATAGATGTCCATGACCATTATGCAAATGATATATCTTGGTGGAATTAGAATACACTGCCTCTAGATTATGCTCAACTGCTACGATTGTAATCTTTTGATTGACACTCATATTCTTTAGTATTGCATATATTTCTTTCTGACTATCTATATCTACACCCGTGGATGGCTCGTCCAATATTAATAACTTCGGATTCCCCATCATGGCTCTTGCCAGTAAAATTTTCTGGGTCTGTCCACCAGATAATTGTCCCATAAGTACGCTAGTATATTCCTCCATACCAACTAATTTTAAAGCATCAAGAATTACATCTTTTGTCCTAATCTTTAATAATTTTCGATAAGAATTCATCACTTCATACACGGTAATTGGAAAATTAGAATTCATGTGCTCATTTTTTTGTGGTACATATCCAATTAATCTGGAATCGATTGATACATATCCTTTCGACGGCTTTAAAAAACCTAAAAGAACGCGCATTAAGGTTGTTTTACCACAACCATTTTCACCAATAATAGAAATGTATTCACCTTCTGTAATTTTTAAATTTATATCATTTAAAATATATGGTTGCATCCCTGTGTAAGAAAAGCAAACATGTTCAATATTAATCATATTGTGTACCTCCTTTCTCGATTGTAGTCTAATTAAATACATTTGTAAATAGCAAATGCAAATCATTTGCGCAAAGAAAACCCTATTTTCAACATCTGTTTCGATATTTTGGTATTTTTTCTTGACAATTGGGTCATAATAGTTTATGATTGCAAATGCAAATCACTTGCAACAAACACGTTTATTTGATAAAGGAGGAAGATCATGAAAAAGACTTTAAGTTTGATCCTTATTTTAAGTATGATGTTTTCTTTGATCGCATGCAATAACAATTCAAAAGAGGCTGATTCTAATCATACGAAACTTGCCGTGTCGGTTACCTTTAATGCAATGGCTGAATTCGCACAAGCAGTTGGACAAGATAAGGTTGATGTAACAACAATCATACCCGCAGGTACTGAACCACATGACTTTGAACCAAAAGCTGCTGATATTACAGGAATAAGTAAGGCTTCTGTATTTATATATAACGGACTCGGAATGGAATCATGGGTCGATGATGCTATTTCAGCTGCAGAGAATGATAATCTGGTAGTAATTGATTCTTCCCTTCACTCCGACCCTATTCAAAATACTGAAGAAGAAGAAATTGAAGAACACGGTAGCTACGATCCTCATTTATGGTTAGGTATAAAAAGTGCTCAAATTCAGGTACAGAATATTGCAGATGGACTCGCAAAAGCTGATCCAGATAACAAAGAATTTTATGAGAAAAATGCAACGGAATACATTGGTCAATTGGAAGCAATTTATAGTGAGTATAAGGATAAATTTGCATCAATAGAAAACAAAAGCTTTGTGACTGGACATGCTGCCTTTCACTATTTTTGCAAAGATTTTGGACTAACACAAAACAGTGTGGAAGATGTTTTTGCAGAAGGCGAACCAAGTACACAACAGCTTGCAAATTTAGTGGATTACTGTAAGACCAATCATGTAACTACCATTTTTGCTGAGGATATGGCTAGTCCTGAAATCTCACAGACCTTAGCCAATGAAGTTGGAGCAGATGTGCAAATCATTCACACCATGGAAAGTAAAGAAAATGATGTGACCTATTTGGATCGCATGAAGGATAATTGTGAAAAGATTTACACGAGTCTTTCCAAATAAGAATCTTCCCAAATATCATATAATTAAAACCAAGAAAGGGCTACTGCAAATTACTTATTTGCAGTAGCCCTTATTCCATCTATCTTAAGAATTTACCTTCTGATACATGATATATTCCTCTTGTGGTAATACGAATCTCTGGTATTACTGGCAAAGCCATGAAAGATAAAGTAATAAATGGATCCATGTTTTTAGAAATACCCATCTCATGCGCTTTTGAAATAATCGTATGTAAGATTTGATTTACTGTGTCAAAACCAATATCACTCATTAAGCCCATAATTGGTAACGGTAAAGTCCCTACGATGTTTCCTTGTTCTACCAAAGTATAACCGCCTTGAGTACGAATTAACTCATTTACAGCGATTGTCATATCCTCATCATTAT
>JAEZUR010000084.1 GCA_023420935.1 Bacillota bacterium
GGCTTAACTATTACGGAGTGGCAAGCATTAAGAATCCCATTGACGACATTAATGGATGGCTCTACCATCGGATACGTATGTGCATTTGGAAACAATGGAAGAAACCGAAAACCAAGAAAAGAAATCTGATAAAACTTGGCATACCCGAATATTTTGCACACCAAGCGGCTAACAGCCGAAGGAAACACTGGTATGTATCGGGTATGGGAGCGGTCAACATAGCATTAACAAAAGAAAGACTGATAAACAGTGGTTTTTATGACTTAGCCATAGCCTATCAGTCTGTGCACATCAACTATTGAAAGCGCCGTGTACCGAACGGTACGCACGGTGCTGTGAGAGGGCGGCGGTTAGTCACCGCCTCCTACTCGATTTAAAACTCTATTGAACCAGTTATTTATCATTTGATAAAAATGAATTGTTTGGTAGAAAGACTAACTACCATGATTTGACATGAAGATATTTCCACTATATAATAAAAAAAGAATGGAGTATTTTAATGTATACAAGAATGTTCTGGGTGAAAAAGTTCAGTCGTAAGCTCCATGCAATTCTTTAATATAATTATTTGGATGTATTGAGCGTTTTCATCATAGGTACAAGAAAAATAATCTAATATAGAAGAATTGCATTTTAATATAGGTTCAATATTCTTATAATAAAGGAGCAATTCAAAATGAAAATAGAAGTTAAGTTAGCAGATAATACAAATGGTTTTATAATTAAAAATATGTATCCATTATATTTACATGATATTTCGGGTATTCATGGCATTCTACCCAATGAATATGGAATTTTTGAGGAAGAACCAGTACGTACGCTTGCAGAACAATATGATATTCAACAAGCATGGTTTGAAAACCCTAATTTATTATATCCATATTTGATTATGGTAGATAATATTCCAGCTGGCTTCTGCCTTGTCGGTAGTGGTAAATATGTGCCACAGGATGTAGATTATTACATATATGAAACATTTCTTTTAAGTACATTCAGAGGAAGGGATATCTCCTATCAAGCATTAATTGAAATCTTTCAAAAACATCATGGTAAATGGATGCTATTTACACATTCGACAGAGAATAATAATCGTGCGAAAGCTTTTTGGAATAAGACAATCGGTAGTTATACAGATAACGATTATACAACCGAAGAGAAGTTTGTTGATGGAATGCCCAAATTAGTGTTTCGATTTGATAATTAGACTTGTACCTTAATTGCAAAGTGAGTAGTATTTTAAATTCTAGACTAAACACTTATGCTTATCATAACGCTTTGCTATCAGCTGGAAGAACATGGTCTGAATACATATTTTGTTAATATGTAGAAGTAAAGATATTGAAAACAAATATGATAATACAGAAATCATTTAATGGGCAGGTATTTTTTCTTGGTTTAACTCTTGTTATAATTTGAAAATCTGCTATAATATATTTATAAAAGGCAATCGCCACAGGGTGGTTGACCGATACTTAAATTAACAAGAAAAACACCTTCCTGCACCGGCCAAAGTACAGGGAAGGTGTTTTACTTTAGTGACATATCAAATAAATGAATGTCAGTAGTGCTATAATGAACATGCCGAATTGAATTAAATCTTTAAAATCGAACTTATTGTTCATTTGCATCACCTCCATCCTATGTAGAATGAAGGCCAGCCACCCTATACACGATTGCCAGCAGTTAAGATAACTGCTAAGTTAAATTGTACCATAATAGAAATGAGAACACAAGTTCGAAAAGAAATAATAAAGTAACAAGCATCATCTTATTTTACTTGAAATATCAAGCTTATGTTGCTGTTTCTTAAATAATTTCTGGTGGTACTTTTATTGTGGTCTACACAGGCAGTATAGAATAAAAATAATGTTGAGAATTCAACACTTTCTGATGGCTTGATCAAGACTGAACTGTATTGAATAAGAAATATACATGGCACTCTATCAGAACGGGTAGGGTGCTTTTAAGGTTAGGGTATGATAAAGTAATGGAGAAATAAGAATTTACTACAGGAGTAATCGTTTGAGTTGTTCTCTGTTTCCGGACAATTATGTGCAAGTATATTCATGAAAAGTAATTTATCATCTGTTAATATGTAATTAAGCGAGGTGAAAGAATGAATTGGATACACATAGTACAGAATGCAATTGAAGAGATTGAGTTAAAAATCCATGAAGAAATTGATGCTGATCTATTATCAGAGCATCAATTTGTTTCATCATTTTATTTTCAAAAAATGTTTTCTGCCCTTTGTGGCTGTACTGTTGGAGAGTATGTTAGAAACAGAAGATTGACTCAAGCTGGATATGACATAACAGATACAGAACAAACAATATTAAATATAGCAATGAGATATTGCTATGATTCTGCAGAAGGATTTTCAAAAGCTTTTTCAAGATTTCATGGAATTTCTCCGATGGTTGCAAGGAAGAATAAAGCTAATCTAAAAGCATTTACAAAAATCTCGTTAATATCAAATATAACAGGAGGTAAAATTATGCTTGGAAGTTTAGGAGAAAGAGGTTATCTTGTTAAAGAAACAGGTGCGGTATATTATACAATTGATATGGATCGGACATTAAGATGGTTTACAGATATACTTGGGTGGTATGGTCAGATAGAAGCGCGTAATGAATTTAATGAGGGAACCTACGGATGTGTAAATAATATTCCGATTGAAATTGAATCGTTACACATAGCACCATTTACGGGTATTCATATGTTTTATGGTGAGCCTGCAAAACAAATGGTAGGATTTATGCTAGTTCAAGGAGTGGAGCAACTGTATGCATTTGTTAAGAGTCGAGGTTGGAATGAGATTTCAGAGGTTGAGGTTCAACCTTGGGGTGGAAAAACTTGCTCGGTTACCACAATTGATGGAAGCATTCTAACCTTCTTTGAATAAGCAGAGTAGAGTGAATAATGCAAGCTCCAAATAGAATTTTCCGTAAGAATGACAATGATACTGTAGGCTTTATGACATCTAATAAAATGTTAATTCTTGCTATATTTTGATAATCTGCTATAATAGGTTTAAAAAAACAATCGCCACAGGGTGGTTGACCAGTATAAGTAAGTAAAACCTTCCTGACTCTCCAAAGTATAGGGAAGGTTTTATTTTAGTGACAGTTATAATATAGAAATTTCAATAGTACTTGTGTTACGG
>JAEZUR010000085.1 GCA_023420935.1 Bacillota bacterium
GAAAAGTTACTGTTAATTCCATATATTCAGTCTGAATTAAAGGCATGGGGGAGGTGCCTATGAATATTTTAGTAACCGGTGCAAAAGGATTTATTGGTAAAAATTTAGTTGCTCAGTTAAAAAACAAGCAATATGGAGCAATCTATGAGTTTGATCTAGATACAGAGCCTGAGCTTTTAGATTCTTATGCCAAAGAATGTGATTTTATATTTCATTTAGCAGGTGTGAACCGTCCAGAAAAACAAGAAGATTACATGGAAGGAAATTATGGATTTACAGATACATTATTATATTCTCTTAAAAAGTATCATAATACATGTCCGATTATGATATCTTCGTCTATCCAAGCTGCACTGGATAATCCATATGGTTTGAGCAAAAAAGCAGGAGAAGAATTATTGTTCTCTTATGCTAAGGAGACGGGCAGTAACGTATTAATTTATCGTTTGACCAATGTATTTGGGAAATGGTGTAAACCCAATTATAATAGTGCGGTTGCAACCTTTTGCTATAATATAGCACGTGATCTACCAGTACAGGTTAACTATTCCAATAAAGTGATGCAGTATATTTATATTGATGATTTAGTAGAAGAACTAATCCATGCCCTAGAAGGGAATGAACATCAAGAAGGATTGTACTGCAGTGTACCAACTGTTTATACAAAAACCTTAGGTGAAACAGTTGAATTAATACAGGCATTTCATAACAGTCGAAAAACTCTTCAACTGGCCAATATGGAAGATGATTTTGAACGAAAATTATATAGTACGTACTTAAGTTATTTACCAAAGGATCAATTTAGTTATCCATTAACTATGAACATTGATCAACGGGGTTCCTTTACTGAGATTATTCGGACCAGAGATCGCGGACAAATTTCAGTAAATATTACAAAGCCTGGCATAACGAAGGGGAATCATTGGCATCATAGCAAAACAGAAAAATTCCTTGTAGTAAATGGAAGCGGTTTGATTCAGTTAAGAAGAATCGATGAGGATGAAGTAATAGAATATCGATTAAGTGGCGATAAATTGGAATTGATAGACATTCCACCAGGCTATACACATAATTTAATTAATGTAGGAGATAGCGATTTAATCACAATTATATGGGCTAATGAAATATTTCAACCAGATAATCCGGATACATATTATCTGTTGGTATAAGTGGGGGCATGATGAAAAAACTAAAACTAGTAACCATAGTAGGGACTCGTCCTGAGATTATAAGGTTATCTGCCTGTATCAAAGCTTGTGATAATTATTTTGATCATAGTTTAATCCATACAGGGCAGAATTGGGATTATACGTTAAATCAGATATTCTTTGAGGAATTGGACTTAAGACAACCAGACTATTACTTAGAATGTGTGGGGAAAAACTTAGGTGAAACCATGGGAAACATAATCTCTAAATCGTTTGATCTATTACAGCAAGTAAAACCTGATGCTGTTTTACTCTTAGGAGATACGAACTCTGCTTTGTCCGCTATCTCCGCCAAACGATTAAAGATTCCAATTTTTCATATGGAAGCAGGAAATCGCTGTTGGGATTGGAATGTATCTGAAATGATTAACCGTAAAATAGTGGATCATATTTCCGATATTAATTTACCATATACAGAACATGCAAGAAGATATTTACTACAGGAAGGAATTGATGGCAAAACCATATTTGTAACTGGATCACCGATGAAGGAAGTGTTACTAAGTTATCGTGACAAAATCGAGTCAAGTGATGTATTAAATCGATTAAAATTAGAAAAGTCAGGCTACATTTTGCTTTCAGCCCATAGAGAGGAAAATATTGATCATGAGAAAAATTTGCAGAGTTTATTAGAATCGGTAAATGATATCGCCAAAAGTTATCAAATGCCAATTATTTATTCCATGCATCCGAGAAGCAAAAAATTCATAGAGCAAAAAAGATTTGAATTTCACCCTTTGGTTAAGCCTATGAAACCTTTTGGTTTTCTAGATTATAATAAGCTTCAGTTGAATAGTTATTGTGTGTTATCTGATAGTGGCACCCTCTCTGAAGAAAGCGCTCTACTTGGCTTTCCTGGCATTTTGATTCGCACCTCAACAGAACGGCCAGAAGTACTTGATAAAGGTTGTATTGTGATTGGTGGGATTGCAAAAGACGCTATCAAACAAGCAATTGATCTGTCTGTGTCCATGTTTCAGGATCAAAAGCAAATTATGCTTCCAATAGATTATGAGGATAGCAATGTATCCATGAAAATTGTGAAACTGATTCAAAGTTATACGGAGATTGTTAATATTACTACTTGGATGAAGAACAAGTAGCAAAGCTCACTGTAACATAACATAGGATTGTTTAATATAATACTAAGAGAAGATTCATTTATAAGAAGAGGTGATTTAAATGGAGCTCCATCAGTTTCTGTTAATTGTAAAGAAAAGAATTGCTTTCATCGTAGGTATTCCTGTTGCGATGGGAATTATTACTGCAATTGTAAGTATTTTTGTAATTAGTCCGAGTTATGAAGCATCTGCTACTTTATATATAACAAATCAAAAAACTGCAACATCAGAAGAAGAGGTAACATATGAAGAAGTTCTAACTAATCAAAAATTAGTGAAAGATTATAGAGAAATCATAAAGAGCAAATTGATCACAAAAGCTGTAATTGATGAACTTAAGCTAAATGATTTAACATCAGATATCTTATCCAGTAGAATTACAGTTGAGTCGATTAATGATACTAGTGTACTGGAAATTAGGGTAAAAGATAATAGTGCCGCAAGGGCTATGAAAATAACCAATAAAATCTGCGAAGTTTTTATCGAGAAAGCAACAGCGCTTCTAAAAATAAACAACATTAGTATTGTAGATTCTGCAGAAGAACCTAATGGTCCCATAAGCCCCAAACCATTGCGTCTTATCATGATTTCTTTTTTGATAAGTATGTTTATCTGTTTAGGAATATTCTATTTTATAGAATTATTAAATGAAACGATTAAAACGTCAGAAGATATAGAAACCATATTAGGACTGAATGTCCTTGGAACTATACCTTTATTTAATATGAAGTAGGGGTGTTAAAGTATGAGTGAAATATATAATATTATGAATAATGATTTAAGCGAAGCAGTGGAAGAAGCATACAAAATACTTCGTGCTAATATACAATTTAGTGAAACAGAGAAAAAGATTAAAACATTAGCCTTAACTAGTTATAGCCCTGGTGAAGGAAAATCTACTACCTCATTAAACTTAAGCATATCCATGACTAAGATAGGGATGAACGTGTTATATGTAGATGCGGATATGCGTAAACCTATGCCATTTAAATATCTTGCAAGTAAAAATATTTATGGACTGTCTAATTATTTATTAGGTCAAGCAAATTTACAAGAGATTACAAATCAGACGAATATAGCAGGGTTCAATTTTATTAATTGCGGAATAAAGCCAACCAATCCAAGCGAACTTCTTTCTTCTGATCAATTTAGTCAGTTTTTACATGAGGTTGAGCCGTTATATGATATTATTATTATCGATACACCTCCACTTGGTAGTGTGATCGATGGTGTCATTATAGCTTCTCAAACGGATCAGACAATTATTGTAATTGAAGCCAATGCAGTGAAAAGTAAAAACTTATTAGCTATGAAAAAACAACTAATCGCAGCAAATGTTAATATTCTTGGAGTGGTATTGAATAAAGTTAAGAAAAGCGATTATTTGGGTTATTATGGTAGTTATGATTATTATGGCTCCAAAAAGAAGTATCGAAAAAAATGGTTTTATGGAGTTGGGAAAAAGAGGTCAAAGCATGATTGATATACATTGTCATATTATAAACGGTGTAGATGATGGCGCTAAAACAATTATGGATTCCATTCGAATGATCTTAGAAGCACAACAAGTAGGAGTAACTGCAATTGTGATAACTCCTCACTACCATAAAGGAATCTATCAATCCGATAAAGTTCAAGAACATTTTTTAGAGATAAAAGATAGAACAAAGGATTTTGGCATTGATTTGTATCTTGGATATGAAGTGTTCTTAAGTACTGCTTTAAATGATGTTATACAAAATAAAGAAATATATACATTGAATCATTCTAATAATTTATTGTTTGAGTTACCTTTTGATATTATTCCGATGGAATTGAATAAAACAATCTTGAAGCTTCATAATGAAAAAATAGTACCTATTATTGCTCATCCTGAACGGTATAATTATTTTGTAAAGTCGATTGATAAGTTCATAGATCTAGTAGAAGCTGGTTGTCTGGTTCAGTTAGATGCAGCAAGTATTGTTGGCGTTTATGGTTCAAAAGTTAAAAATTTTACAAAGCGGTTAATAAATTGGAATATGGTGCAGTTTGTTGCATCCGATGCGCACAAACCAGGTGATTATCTTCAACTTTATAAAAAAGCGTATACTCAAGTTAGTAATTGGGCTGGGAAAGAGTGCGCAGATGAGCTTTTTACACATAACCAAAGCTTTCTTTTATACCGTAATATTAAGTTACAAGAAATAGATGAGGAATCAAGATAAATCTTATAACAAAACTAAAAGTGTCGCATTAGCGGCATTTTTTTATGCTAGGAATATATAAAGACATAAAAATAACGTTGCCAACATTTGTTGGCAACGCATTGTTATAAACGTCAGCCGTCACACCTTCTCCACCAGAATGCAAATCTTCTAATTAATCCAAAGATTGTTGCAAGAATCAGTCCGACTAAAATAGCTAAGAGTGCATATTTTCGTGTAAAACTCATACAATCAAAATATGTTAATAGCTCTTGGATAGTTTGAATATGCTTAAAATAATATAATCCTGTAATATTTATTATAAATATTAGCAAGTCAAAACTAAGTGCATTCAGTATATTATAATCTTTACGGCAATTTGTTATAAAACTATAGAGCTTTGCTGCTATAATTCCTGGTACGATTAGCAATAAAAAGAAAAAAATCAGATCCATACTTATTCTCCTTTCCTTTAATATGAAAGTTATAGTTCTAATTTATAATACGCTTATGCGTGAAAAATGTTACAAAAGGATAGATAGAATTGATTTTTGGTATTAATTGACTTTATAATCGTAAAAGAATATAATTAATAGTATATTTTTGGTATCAGAGATTACTAGATGATTATTACAAAGGAGAAAGAGGAAGATGAGGGCGTTCTTTAAGTATTTGTTTTATGTTTTAATTATATTTGGGTTATTGCAATTAAATGGTTTTATTTCCAATGAATTTCAGATTGATTTTAAAGCGGATTATAAACCCAATATTTCTTATTTGGTTATAATATTGCTGGTTAATTTAGTAATAGGTATTGTATTAGGATTCGGACATTTTTTAAGACAAATGAGAAATGATGGACGTTGGAAGTTAAATCCTTTAAAATTATTACTAGTAGGTTTGCCATCTTTATTCTTTGCTCTTAATACAATTTTGATTGTTTTACAAGTAAAATATATTGGTATGGCATGTTTTAATATAATGACGTATATATTTCATAATACCAGTGATTATGTTGTCATATTTCAAGTAATACTTGGTTACATCCTAATCACTAGTTTCTATCGAAAAAACGAATATATTTCTTTTAACACCCGAACTCTATGGGGAGTATATAACGAATATTAATATCTAGAAGGAGTATCCCGAAATGCAAGGGAAGAGTAATTGTGAAAGTTGTTATAACTATCTTTATGATGAAGAATATGATTATTATGAGTGCCAGATGAGTCTGGATGAAGATGAAATGAGACAGTTTCTGCAAGATACGTTTTCAAGTTGTCCATATTTTCAGTATAATAACGAGTATAAAATTGTACGTAAACAAATATAGAGCAGAACAGATGAATGGGGTGAATAATTGAAGTATATTCCTAATATGATATCCTTAAGTAGAATTGTGCTTTTACTTATTACACCTTTTTTCTTGGACAATCCAGTACTATTTTTTGTTATATATTTTTTATGCGGATTCAGTGATGTTTTGGACGGATTTATTGCTAGAAAAACCAATACACAGAGTCAATTAGGCGCCAAATTAGATTCCATAGCTGATTTTATTTTATTTGCTGTGATTACGGTATCTATTATTATTTGGATGGGTAGTAAAATTAAATATTTCCTTCCAATCATATTAGGGATTGCAATTGTGCGTAGTTTCAGTGTTATCTTTGCAGCATTTCGTTATCATACATTTGCAATGTTGCATACATGGGGGAATAAGATTACTGGATTCATGCTTTTTATAACTCCATTGTTTCTACTGATGGATCGGATAGAAATTGCCTGGATTGTCTGTAGTGTAGCATTGTTATCCGCGTTGGAAGAATTGCTTATCCATATAACCTCAAAACAATTAGATCTGAATCGAAAAAGTTTATTTATGTAAAATTCAATACCATACTGAGGGGAGCTGGTAGGTTGAATAATAAGAAGATAAAATCTATAGAAATATATGAGTTAAAGCCGGAAGAGATACCGAATTCAAGATTACGTAAATTAATCTATCATTACACTTCGCCGGAAGGTCTATTTGGAATGATTAGTCAAGGAACCATACGGTTTACGGATTGTCAGTTTCTAAATGATAAGTCAGAATACATACATATTCGTGATGTGTTGTTTGAAGCGATCGAGGAGCTAAAATGCGATGCGAAGATCCGACCAGACGTAATTGAAACAGTGCAAGATTTGTATAACAATAATTATGAGACAGAAGAAGTTGTCATTGATCAAAGCCAGGAAATCAATCAAAAATTACATATTAAGTATGCCTATATGAGATATTATGTGTTCTGTACTTCTCTTGATGATGATTCTCTTAGCATGTGGAATTATTATGTTAAGTCTAGTAAATATGAAGGATATAATCTAGCCTTTACCAACCAAGAAATATTAAATATGTTTCGTAACGCTTCCAATGATATTACGTTATATCACGGGCAAGTGAATTATAGTCACACAGAACAAAAAGAATTCTTGAAAATGAAGTTGCTTCAAATAAGCGATTCCTTTGACAAGGCGGATCCGAACCTGTCGGATGAAGAATTGTTAGAGAATTTCTATGAGTATAAAAGCGAAGAAATTTATCATCTCATACAAGATTATAGACTATTCTTTAAAAATGAGAAGTTTTCCCATGAGAAGGAGTATCGATTTGTAATCAAAATTCCAAGAGATTTTAAGGGAGATGTGACTCATAATATTAATCCTGGATTTGCTGTAAAGCATGGTATTCTTTGTCCCCACTATGATTTATCCATCAATCGGATGAGATCAATTAAGGGAATTAAGATAGGACCTATGCTGGAGCATGAGTTAGCAAAAGATGGACTAACACGTTACCTTATTTATCATGGATATGAAAAATCCATACCAATCACTCAGTCAGATGTACCAATACGATATTAAAGTAAATGAAATGGAATGCGTTTCCTTACGTATTTTTCTTATTCTTATTGATATAATGTAATAATGATACTTATAAGAAGTGAGAAAATGAAAGTAATGTTAGATAAGAAGGAGAAGCCATTCCATTTTTTAATTGCAGTCGTTGTTATTATGGTGGTGATAAAACAAATTAACTTGCGATTGACTCGAAATGAAGATTCCCAAATGGTAATGGGTGGTGAATTTCAGGTTCAGAGTAATGAACTAAGAGCTAATGAACTGAAAGCCAATGAACAGGATAGTATAGTAACCAATTACGACAATGAAAATAATGCGGAATACAATTCAGATCAATCCAAGGTTTGGGAACAAGAAGATGTAGAAACTTATTATCGGCCTTCCAAATTACCAGTATTAAACAATAGACCTTTTAATTTGAATTTTTATCGTGACGAGAATGGATTTAAAGGCGCTGAGATGGACCTACCAGATTACATATTTCAAACACCAGAAGATACTCTTCTTAATTACTTTAGTATCTTACGCGATGCCGCACATTGGATTGAAGGTAAATATGCTGGTTGTGGAACAATCGGATTATCCAACTTACCTTATCCAGTTGCGTATCAGTTCTTATCCACCTATTATCAAAACAAATTATCTTACGAGGAATACCTTAAAACGTTCGAAAACATTTTACATACAAATTTAATTAAAATAAAACAAGTTCCAGTATATCAAGCACCTTCTAATTTAAGCCGATATTTTGTAGAGTTAGAAACCATCCAAGGCTCTGATCAAGATAGTTTAGCATACTTTGCCTATTATTATGGATTCGTTGATGTCGTAAAGGAAGGAGCTTTATACAAAATATCGGATCTTAAATTCTATGGTGAAAATTATCTATGTGCTCCCATGCATGGTTGGTCTTATAATGCGGAAGCAGTGGTTCAAGTTATGTATGGAGGTTGGTGCTCTATGATTGAAACACTTTATCCAACTATTCAAGATGGCTATGTTAAACAGATACCCTTTAAAGGAACAGATGGATTTGAGTATATGATTGAGTTTTATCAGTTAACCAATGATACGGATATTGAAATTGCACAGTACCGAAAAGGTAAAGATGGTAGCTGGGAATTAATTAAATTGGATCCACATGAATGCTTGGAGAAAAAGAAGAAAGAATAGTATCGAATTGAACTGGCAATAAATGTATTACTATGCTATGATGATAGAAAAAAGTGATATCATGAATTGGTTTGGTATTATAAATCACAAAGAAATAACGTGTTAGTAGTGGGAGGGTATGTATGAGCAAGATTTTTACAGGTATGTTGTTAATATTTTTAAATTTTAATCTGACTTTAGGTAATAGTGTAATCGGGTTAATACCTGATTTTATAGGTTATTACTTTATTATGAAAGGGTTAGAGGAGTTATCAGAGTATAGTGAACGGTTCCAAAGGGTACGTCCATTTTCATTGGGTATGTTACTTTATACTAGTGTTTTATATGTTTTAGATTTACTAGGTATTACTACAGCTAAGAATAATATGTTAGTGTTAATACCAGTCCTCATATCAGTGACCATTTCCTTGTATATATCCTATCAAATTATCATGGGAATTAAGGACATTGAAGCAAGTAAATCTTTAAATCTGTCTTCTGATAATCTATATCTGTGTTGGAAATGGATGTTTGCAATGAATTATTTAGCTTATATACTATTGTTTATACCTGGTATAGCCATATTTGCGATCCTAATGGGAGTAATCGTTAATATATTATTTTTGATATCCTTTTATAAGACCAAGAATTTATTTTATTCTTTTAATCCATGATTTTGGAATCTTTTAGATGTTTAGAAACTATGAATTATAATACAAAATGGGGAGATGAATTATGTTAAAAAGAGTAAGTAAATTCATTCTAATGATACTAATAGCTATTACAATAGTAGGTTGCGGCGCAAATACTACAACTTCCGTAAAAGAGAATGACAATACAGCAACTCCCCAGCAAGTAGATAAAGAATCAGAAGTAATTACGCTAACGATTGTTGAACTATTTGAAGATCATTTTACTGCAACTTACTGCACACCAGCGCCGGATCAATATACAGTTTATGCAGCATTGGATGATGAATTTTGTGCAGGCGATTATGTTGATGTGTATTATGAAGTGTTCAAGGAAGTGGAAGAGAATAAAATTGAAATCACGGCCATCAAAGTAGAGCCAAGTGATTTTAAGTTAGATCCCAATAAGGATTATAAACCAGTTATTTATCTGTATCCTACCAAGACAATGCAGGTATCTGTAACATTAGAGTATGCTGGTACATTAACAGATACTTATCCAATCTATCAGAATGGTTGGAAGATAACCGCATCCCCTGACGGTTCCATTATGGATGATAAAGGAAGAACATATCCGTATTTGTTCTGGGAAGGTATCAATGAGGTTTCATATGATATGAACGCTGGATTTTGTATCAGTGGAGCAGAGTCCAAGTCCTTTTTGGAAGAGAAGCTATCATATCTTGGCTTATCAAGTAAAGAAGCTAATGATTTTATGGAGTTCTGGTTACCGTTTCTTCAGGATAATCCATATAACTTAATTTCTTTTCAGACCAAAGCTTATACAGATACGGCGAAGCTTGTAATCGAACCCAAACCGGACAGTATGCTTAGAGTATTTATGACATATACCCCACTAGAAGAATCTACTACAGTAGTAGAACAGAAGTTAGAATGCTTTGATAGGAAAGGTTTTTCAGTAATTGAATGGGGCGGAAGAATGGTGGAGTGATGAAGAAAAGGATTTTGAAAGTTAGTATATCCATGCTATTAATTATTGTTTTATTTTTAGCATGGAAAGGATTCTTATTTTTTAATCCGTTCTGGAATTTTGCTAAAATAGCACAACCTATCTATACTGAAGTAAATGACGCATCCCCATATATAAAGAATGAAAATATTGAGATTATCAGCAAAACTGAACGTGAGATCAGTATCAGTGATGTTGTTTACTTTACAAACCCCAATCAAGTCCATATGATGGTGGTTTATAAGAAACCAAGGCAAAGATATCATCTAAGAGCTGTAATGTTAACAGATACAGATAGGGTTGAGAATTTTACTATTTCGGGTTTTGGAGAAAACCAGTTCTTATTATGGAATTCTTATCGAATCATTTTTGACCAAATAGATTTAAAAGAAGATCAAACATATATAATTCAAATTCAAAATGAATTAGATGATGAAAAGATGCAAGATCTTGGTCAGATTAAATTTAAGTTTAAAAAGGAATAAATTAATATACAGAATCAAGAGGTCAATCTGAATGTAAACTCAGTTGACCTCTTGATTCTGTCTTAACATGTATATACTTTGCAAATGTTGTTATTGTTTTTCAATTGTTTATTTTGCAAAAATTAAGTCATCAATTTGTGCTGACTGAGGCTTTGCCCATAACCATTGATTAGTAGATGTGTTATCAAAATAGTAGATTGCTTTTCTACTTGGATCACTACCATACATAGCAGTCCATGCTGCTCGTTTGGATGCTGCCGATGGTGTATTATTGATTGTCCCGATTTTTACTGGTGTGAATTGGTGATACTGACCGAATCTCTGATTAATAACGCCTTTTATGGTAGGAGCCCAATCACCACTTTGAACACGATTAATTACCACGGCACCAACGGCTATTTTAGCCTGTTGAGTCTCACCACCAGCCTCCGCTTCGATTAGTTTCGCCAATAAATCAACTTCTCCTTTGGAATAGGAGATGACCGTATCGGACTTTTTCGGTTTTATGCCAGGAAGAATTAATTTTTCTCCTGGAACAATGGTATTACCTGTACTTGCATTGGCTTTTTTTAATTTTTTTAGGGGTACCTTGTACTTGGTTGCAATCTTGTGTAAGGAATCACCTTTTTTAACTTTATAGATACGTGCAGGCACATAAATTTTATCACCAGGTGTAAGACTGTCTATATAGAAATTGTTACTTTCTTGTAGGGATAGTACACTTGTTTTAAATAACTTACTAAGTGAATAGAGTGAGTCATTTTTCGCTACTTTATATTCAGCAGCACTTGATACGGTTGCAGGGAACGTGAGTAGTAAACAAATTGCTATAATAAGTAACTTTTTAGTTTGTTTCATAGAAACCTCCTTATGGGTGTTGAATGAATCAGCATCTAGGACGTATTACCTATTCTACATGACAGTAGGGGTATTTTACTATGTAAATATTATGGAAATATTGGATTAGTTATACAAGCTTTGAAAATGTTTCAAAATTAACCCAAAATATAAAGGTTATTCATAATGGAAAAATTAACTAAAATAACTATGGATATATGGTATTGTTTCATATACAATTATTACATAAGGAGGATGGGGTATGAAAAAATTTATTCAGCTTGTATTGATTATTATTCTCGTGCTATCCTTAGCCGCATGTGGTAAAACAGAAATTTCCCAGAACTCTTCCTCAATAGTAACTACATCTAAATCTACAGGCGAAGTTTATAAAGATGGAACGCTCACTTATACAAATTTAGTTGGTGAGCAAGTTCAGCAGGAGGTCAGAGATACTTTAATTTCCTCAGGCGTTTCTAAAGATAGTATTGAAAAATTATTCATATGGGTCAATGATTTTAATCAATGTATGAAAGATTGCGAATCTTTCAATTTAGTTGATACTTGGACAACGAGCACTATTCCAGCGGTGGACTATGGTGAATATTCTCCAATGTCTAATATGTGGTATAAGCATAATAAACGAAATTTTAGCGATGTACTTTGCAGAATAGCCGCCTTCCAACTTACGCAAGGTAATATTGCTGTTAAAAACTTGATTGATAAAGATAAGTGGGAATGCTATACAGATACACAATGGCTTTATAGTGATTGGGATGCAATCAGCGGTTTTTCACTAATAGATTTGGATGAAACAGAAACATCAAGATATTTTACTTTATATAATCCGGTTAGCATTACACCAGACTGTTCATCGGATGAAATGTATAAAAGCATAAAATCTGATTGGAGTGATAGAAAGATTTCATTTACAGAAAGTAAGGTCTCCTTGATTACTATATGGATACAATACCAAAGTCAAACTGCAGCAGCACACGCAGCGACCCTTATTCAATGCGACAACGAATACATGTTATTTGAAAAATCAAATCCTCAATCGCCATATCAGGCTACAAAGTTTTCTAATATTGGACAAGTTAAACAATACATGTATGAGACTATTCACCTTGATGATGTACGTTATGGTGTGCAGACAGGAACCTATATCGTTATGCAAAATGATAAGATATTATAGATGTTTAATAGAACCCAGGAGGTTATGTTGATGATAGCATTTTGCAGATAGTTACAGCATTAGAAATAATGTCGTCAAATATTTTTAAAGTGAGGTATAGTATGGAAGTCAAAGAGTTTTATAGCATAGCAAAAAATGAATATTGGTTAAATCAGATTAAAAAGAGTGACTGGATAGCAGGAGAATATTTGTATGATTTATTAAGTAAAAATGAATTAAAGAATTTATGTGGAGAGACAACGAAAGTTTTTTTGCTGGTGGATAATAAGAAGTTAGTGTCATTCTGTACACTAGCTGAGGTCGATGATGTGAGAGATACCGAACTTAATCCTTGGATTGGATTTGTATATACGTTCCCTGAAAATAGAGGACATAGATATGTGGGAATCCTTTTAGAGTTCGCATATGAAACTGCGAAAACGAATGGAGCTAAACATATTTATATTTCGACTGGTGAGACTGGTCTATATGAAAAGTACGGATATTCTTTCTATCGGGTGATGAAAGATATACATGGAGAGGATACCAGAGTATATAGAAGAGATGTTATGTGAGATATTTCGCCATATTCCAATTAAGTTTATAAAGTAAAGTATAGAAATAGTAAATTAGGATTTGTAACGTTGATAATTTTTATGGGGCGAAAAGTATATCTATATTGTAAATAGGGGAGATTAAAAATGAATATACATACAATTGAATGTAAGTATTGTGGCTGCACAGTTTCTTATACGCCATGTGCAAATTTTATCGTTTTTTGTCCAAAATGTAGGAGAAAAATATACATGGAGTGTGAGTATGGATATGGACCAGTAACTCCATGTTCCATTTTCATTGGCGAGAAATCTGTGGGAACCGTAATTGAAAACGACAAGTATGAATATTTATTAAAAATTAAGTCAGACGGAAATGAAATAAGGTTAAAGAAAGTTATTTGAAAGCATTACAAGAAGCGAGTGAAATAATAAAAAGTATAATAACAAAATTATGAATTAGTAATTATGGAAACTTGCTTAATATTATTGATAAGAAATAGAAAGCAATATATTAGGCATACTACATTTGAGGTGTGTTTTATACGATTAAAAGATTTACTTGAATTGCACGAAAAGGATGTGATAGAAATGACAACTACTTTACAAGATAATAAACCCTTAGACTCGGGACCTTTTTATCATGGCACAAAAGCTGAATTGAAGATTGGTGACTTGTTGGAACCAGGATATATCTCCAACTATGGAGAACGAACGAAGGCTAACTATGTTTATCTTACCGCTACACTAGACGCCGCAAAATGGGGAGCAGAACTTGCAAAAGGAGATAAACCGGGTCGAATCTATCTTGTGGAACCAACTGGGGCCATTGAGGATGATCCTAATTTGACCGATAAAAGGTTTCCAGGGAACCCTACAAGATCTTATCGCACACGACTACCACTTAGAGTAATAGGAGAAGTACTAGACTGGGAGGGGCACTCCCAAGAGGAGATTAAGATCATGTTAGATCATCTTAGTCAATTAAAACAACAGGGTATTGAAGCAATTAACGATTAATTTAATATTATTAAAATACTTCATTGTCGGTAGAGTATTCCTTGTCTGATGAAGTTGATAATAAGTTTTACTCTTGCTATTCTCAAATAATCTGATATAATATAATTAGATAAGGCAATCGCCACAGAGTGGTTGACCTAGTTTTGGAATAAAAAAACCTCCTATACTCGGGCAAAGTACAAGGGAGGTTTTTTTATTTTAGTGACAAATCAAATAAATGAATGTCAGCAGTGCTATGATGAACATACCGAATTGAATTAAGTCTTTAAAGTCAAATTTATTGTTCATAAGCATCACCTCCATCCTATGTAGAATGAAGGTCAACCACCCTGTACACGATTGCCAGCAGTAATATAACTGCTTGGATAATTATAACATATTAACCAGCAGAACACAAGTTCTGTTTGTGGTAATTGTTTTGATAGAATGTTAAGAATATCACTGTGGAATTTATCGGCACCCTAATCATAAAGTTAGGGTGCCTTTGTTATATGGTAGTTATTGTAATAGCAACATTTAAAATGATTGTTTACAGACGGTCGGCTCGTTTCGTTACATTTGTCATATGGGAAAATGACTTTCTTCACTTATCATGATAAGTAAAATGCAATATACTGTGGAGGAAATCATTGTTAAAAGGAGAGAAAGTATGGCAAAAATAATTTTGAAGACGAATAAACTAAACAAAAGTTTTAAATCAGGAACACAGGAGCAGCAGGTATTAAAAAATCTGGATATAGAATTTTATGAAGGGGATTTTACAGTAATCATGGGTTCATCCGGTGCGGGTAAATCAACATTACTTTACGCTTTATCCGGAATGGATAGACCGACAAGTGGGGATATCAACTTTTTTGACGCTGAAATTGCTGACCTAAATAATGATAAGTTGGCGGTATTTCGAAGGCAAAACTGCGGGTTTGTCTTTCAGCAAATGTTTTTGCTTGATAACATGAGCATTTTAGATAATATTTTAGCAAGCGGTTACTTAGTGTATAGTGATAAGAAGTCTATTGTTGCAACAGCGAAAGAATTATTACAGAAGGTTGGTTTAACTGAAATGATATGGAGAAAGTTCCCGACACAGCTTTCGGGTGGAGAAAATCAGCGTGCAGCTATTGTTCGTGCTTTAATTAATAAGCCTAGAGTTGTTTTTGCGGATGAACCAACCGGCGCCCTAAATTCTGCATCGGGAAATGCAGTTCTTGATGTTTTGACGGATATCAATAATGAAGGTCAAAATATAATAATGGTTACACATGATCTTCGTTCTGCCAGACGTGGTAATCGAATTATTTACATTAAAGACGGCGTAATTGGTGGTGAGTGCAATCTGGGTAACTATGTGAGTGGTGATAAAGCACGACACGAAAAACTCCAATCATTCCTTACTGAAATGGGGTGGTAATGTGAAGAAACTATGGATGCATGCATTTGCAAATATTAGAAAAACAAAATCCGCCTCCACAACACTGGTTATCATGTTTGTCATAGCGGCACTTCTTTTAAACGCAGGCCTTTTGGTTGCTATTAACTATGGTAGCTTTTTTAACAATTTGAAGGATGAACTGAAACCATCCAATGTGTATTTTGCGCTACCAGATAAGATATACACGGATGAAGTAAAAAACTATATTGATAGTAACGATCATGTTAAGGAAACGCAAACAAATGAAGGGCTTTTGCTTGATGCAAATATTTTATCCAAAGGGGAAGAACAATCCTTTCCAATCATGTTTTCCAATATGGATGAAAAAAGAGAAATGAGCAAGTGGAAATTCGTTGGTGAACATTTGCCAGCGGAAGATATGTCTGTTTACGTTCCGGATATTTTTAAAGCGGTTAGTGGCTACCAGTTGAATGATGAAATTAAATTAAACTATACAGATCAAGAAACCAAAGAAGAAAAAGCGATTACTTTAACAGTGAAGGGTTATACCGAGGACATTTTCTTCAGTTCAACAGATACAGGTTATATTAGCTTTTATATGCCAGAAGATACTTATGAGAATGTGAAAGATATTTTAAATAAACCGGAATACCTTACTCATGTGGTATTTGCAAATGTAGATGATGTGAAAAACGCATCTGCAGTTGAAAGTGGTATTCGTGAACTACTAAATTTAAATTCCGCTTCGTTAATGGCAGCGGATCCGTCTACTATGCTTGTGGTCATTGACATTGAATTGATTGAATTATCCCGTTGCATGATGGCAACTATGATTTCAGCGATGATGGTTATGTTTGCATTTATTATCGTGATTGTCTGTGTATTGGTTGTCAGGTTCCGAATCGTTAACAGCATAGAAGAAGATATTATGAAAATAGGATCATTAAAGTCTGTAGGTTATACCAGTAGGCAAATTATCCTCTCTGTTATCTTACAGTTTACATTGATTTCGGGTATTGGGAGTCTAATCGGTATTGCACTTTCTTACCCTGCACTACCAGCCGTGGCTGCTGTGTTTGAACAACAATCGGGTCTGAAATGGGAACAAGGCTTTGACGCTGGTATCAGTGTAGCAGCATTTTTAATCTTACTTTTAATTGTTATATTAATCGCATTTTTAGCTTCTCATCGTATCAGTAAGTTAAACCCGATTCATGCGTTACGTGGGGAGACCACAGCCCGTAAATATAAAAGAAATCATATGCAACTTGAGAAGACAACTGGAAATCTACCTCTTACATTAGCATTTAAATCTGTTTTGCAAAGTATGAAACAAAATGTAATGATTATTATTATTCTAATTGCAGTTACATTTAGTGGGGTATTCGGCGTAATTATGTATTATAACACTACAATAGATACAAAAGCGTTTGCGGAGGTTCCAGGTATGGAAATATGTAACGCAATTGCGGTGCTTAATCCACAGAAGGATCAAACGGAAGCAGTGAACACTATCAAGAACATGGATCATGTTTGGAAGGTGCAGTATTTAGATGAAGTGAAACTAAAAGTCGATGGTATGGAAGTTGCTGCTTATATCATGGATAATTACGATAAAAAAGAAACTAAATTGGTATATGAAGGACGTTATCCGAAAAATAAAAATGAAATCTCGCTCGCTGGAATCTTAGCCGAGAGACTTAATAAAACGGTAGGTGATACGGTCACAGTACGTTTTGGCGAAAACGAAGAACAGTTTAAAGTGGTGGGATTATCAAACGGTTCTCAGATGGGAGGACTTAATACTTCCATTCTTACAAAAGATTACGAACAGCTTAACCCAAGTTTTCAGCACCAGTCGTTATATATTTATCTAGATAAAGGTACCGATGCTGAAAAATTTGTTACAAAATTAGAAGGTAAACTGGATGAAAGTATGTTGTTAGCAGCTGTAAATTTCGATAAGGGAATGGCAGAGGGAATGGCATCTTATCAGAAGATCGTAGCGGCAATGGGGCTCGCCATGTTGGTTATTACATTGCTAGTTGTTACATTGGTTTTATATTTCGTCATTAGTTCTTCCGTGATTCGTAAAAAACGAGAGCTTGGCATCCAAAAAGCAATCGGTTTTACCACATTACAATTGATGAACCAACTTTCAATCAGCTTTACGATTCCAATTATTATAGGAGTGGTAATCGGAACACTTTTAGGCGCTTTTTATACAAACCCGATGATGTCAGTTTCCATGAAAGGCGCAGGTGTTATGAAAGCTGGATTTATTGTAGATCAGTATTGGGTAATTGCGTTTGGCGTGGCTACCATTGTGTTTTCGTATCTGCTGTCTATGCTTATTACTTGGAGAATCCGAAAAATCTCTGCCTATGCGCTAGTTACCGAATAATCAAAGAAAAGATATGTGTAAAACTAAAGTGTAAAAAATTTAAGATAATCCAATGTAGAATTAGTAGAGAAAAAAAGGAATATATGGTATAATAGAAAATTATTACTGGTGAAATTTTACTTTAAAAAGCAAGGGAGGGAAACAATTTGATTATCAAAAATGACAAACAATTCAATATGTTTCCCTCACATGTGGGGCTGAGAAAATATGTTCTATATTACAACATCGTATTTCCAGCGAGGGATACGTTCATGGATCACTATACGCTTATGCCTAATGCTTGCGGAACATTGTCGCTTGCCTTCGATGGCACGGCTGTAATTGCTGAATTATGGGGAGCATCTCTAACTCCTGTTTTATTAGGGATGGAACCAAATAGTTACCATGTTCTGTTGCTTATCCAACTTTCACCCTATGGTTTGTATCAAATCACACGCCAGAGCCAAGCGGAGTTTGCGGGCAAGCGTCTTTTGCTTGCAGACATCGATAACGAACTTTTCCAATCCTTGCATCAAGCCTTTGTAATGACTGAAACTGTTATGGAATTGGTAAATACTTGCGATAAAATATTATATAAGCGCATGGAAAATCACGTTGTTTCGGACGCTTTGTTATTAGCGTCCACCGTGATTACTGATAATCATGGACAAGTACAAGTGAAAGAAATCGCCCGACAATCCGGTTATAGCGAGCGACAGCTAAACCGCTTGTTTCTTACACAAATCGGAATGAATATTAAAAACTATGCACGTTTAGCTCGCTTTAACTATGTGTTAAAGCACATTCAAACATCTCCTTGCTTTTTTTCAGCATTGTCACAACAAGCCGGATATTTCGACCAAGCTCATCTTGATAAAGATTTCAAAGCGATTAGTGGTGTTACCCCTCAAAAATATTTGAAAACAATGTCTGATTTTTACTATGACGGAATGGAGATATACGATACAATTTCCTCAAAGGAGTAAGGTTGAATAAAAAAGCATATTCAACTATTGATTTGAGTGCACGTATGCAACGTGCAGGTGGGTATAAAAATGAAATATCAAGGTTGTCTTTTAGCGGTTAAGGATATATCCGCTTCTAAGCATTTTTATGAAAAGGTGCTTCATCAAAACATCGTAATGGATATTGGCGTACACGTAACCTTTGAGGGCTTTTCTCTGCAACAAGGATATGCTGAACTCGTTGGATTAGCAGTCGATAGTGTGAAAAAACAGTCACACAACTTTCAAGTTTATTTTGAAGTAGAAGATTTAGACAAAGTGTATGCCGAAATGAAAAGCATATCTGACTTGCATTGGGTACATGAAATAAAGGAATATCCGTGGGGGCAGCGTGACATTCGGGTATATGACCCAGACAAGCATATTGTGGAGATTGCAGAGGACATGAATACTGTTATCAAACGCTTTTTTGGTCAGGGCATGTCGGCTGAAGAAGTTGCCAAGCGCACTATGTTTCCCCTTGACGTTGTGAAGCAGTTTGCGTGTGCTTTGAAATAAGGGAGGATGCCTATGAACTGGGAGCCGTGGACAGGTTGTTACAAAATAAGTGATGGCTGCACAAATTGTTATTTTTACGG
>JAEZUR010000043.1 GCA_023420935.1 Bacillota bacterium
AGACAATCCATTAAATGGATAACCTTAAAGTGAATATATATTTCGACATAGCATTACATATTTAATTCTTTCCAAAAAGCTGGTGATAATCATTAAACTTCAGCTTTGGACACAGAAAAAATTACGCTCTCAAAATGACGGCAATCAATTGATTGTCGTCATTTTTTTCTTTTCTACTAGTTCGCTTCTATTTCCATTTTACTTCTCTTATTTTCATACATCAAACAGTCAATGTGATGCAAAAACTCCTCTATGCTTTGGCTATTTAGATCAAATAAATCAGCACCAAAACTACATTCTAATTTATAGTTTTTACCTGAACTTTTATTGTATTGATAAAATTCTGCCTTAATTCTATCTAGTGTCTTATCTAGCATTTCACTCGATTCTTGCTCTAGGATGATAATAAACTCATCGCCACCCATTCTAGCAACTATATCATTCTTACGAATTGCATTTTTTATAATTTTAATCGTATTTTTAATTGCTCTATCACCCTCAATGTGTCCAAACTGGTCATTTATGGCTTTAAAATCATCTAAATCACAATAAATAACTGCAATCTTTTCTCCATTATTTTGAACCAGACGATTATGAATATAAAATTCAAATGTCCCCCTTGTCCAAGCACCCGTCAAATCATCTAGCTGAACCATTCTTTCTTGTAAAAATACATATATGATCACCAGAGAAAACGCGATACTACTCCACATTAATAACGGCCCATAAAAGATGGTTTGTATTAACCCACCTAGAGTGGGAAATAGCGAAAATAATACCAAAGGTATAAATTCTTGCTTCACTATCTGGTTTCTCTTATTAAAGACTAATATTATGCTCAATAATAAATAAAAGTAAGTAATTACTGAAAATACGATAAAATACTTTCCTCTATGATAAACATTGGAACTATCTATATAAAATACCAGATTATATTTTAAAGATAAGATAGTCATAGCGGCATTCATAAACAATGGTATCTTTAGTACCATTAACCATTTCTTATCTTCTTTGGAATGAATGATTAAGCATCTTATTAAGGCGTAACCATAGTATGACAAGATAGGTGCCGTCGTAAATAAGCATAAATGTAGTATGTAGGAAATTGGTATTAATCCGGCTACTTGACGACGATTAATAATACAAGTACCTGCTTCTACTAATAATTGTAATATAATTATAATTGAAATACGCATATAAGCCTTATTGATTGTATCCTGCATATCTAATCTGGAGTAAGCAATTAATAAAACTGACCCTAGCAACACCGTAGCAATAAGGTTTATATCTATCCTTAAAAAAACATCCATCTTTATTCCTCTTTCGGACTAAGCACTTAGTAAATACATTTTACCAACTACCAAATTAATACAGAATATTATACACACTTACTACATTATCGTCAATAAATAACATGAAAACTATACTTTTCCTATTCATTTCCTATATTTTTCACAATAGAATTTACATTTTCTATCAACGTTCTTTACTTTTATGTGGAAAAATGCTAAAATTCTATATGTACGAGAACTATACTAAATGTGCAGGCCGGAGGAATTATTCTGTGAAAAGCCAGATAAAACATACCTTTAATGTAACCCTGATGATTATAATAATGAGTATTGTAGTTGTAGTTACCGTTTCCAAAAGTTATCTTGAATATAATCACAATCTTAAACAGGAATTGAAGACTCAGGCTGAGACAGACTTGTCACTCAGTACACAAACTTCCATCCTAGTTATCAATACAAAGTTAAACTCCATCACTTCTAATTTGCAAAACATAGCACTTTCTTTGTCCAATATGGATTTAAACCAGGATTCCTATCTTATTAATAAAATACTACTTACTGCAAAAAGCCAGAATAATATTAGTTCCTTAGCATGTTATACTTTAAACAATTTGAAGAATACCAGTAAATGGTATGTTAATCAAGTATCACTAGGTGAGCAAGTAATATATATTGATGATAATAGAACCTTTGTTTATATATTAACCCCTATTAGAAAAGATAATCTAGTTCTAGGATGTATGGAAGCCTCATATTCTCTTACCACCATTGGAGATATCTTTTCCCATCCAACCTTTAATAATCATGGTTCTGCGATTATTATGCAGAGCGATTCCTCTATTATCGCTGATGAAACTATGTCTCCCCATGATACATATCTCAATTATTTAAAAAATGCTAGTTTTTATGACGGTTCTTCCCTAGAAGATTTTAAGAATAAGTTATCCATGGGGAATAGTGATATCTTACATTACAGTTTAGAAGGAAAAGAATGGTATGCGCAATATACTCCTCTAGGTCTATATGGCCTCAGTGTTTATAACCAAGTTCCCGCTGAGATTCTAGAAGAAAATGCAACCATATTTACAGGTTTAGCAGATCATATATTTAATCAAATTATACTAATTATGGTGGTATTTATCATATTTATACTGGTTATCCAGATTATTAATAATAAAAATATCAAAGGTAATCAAAGAAAATTATTATTAGAAAAAGAACGCTATCAAACTGTACTATCCCATACGCAAGGTGCTGTTTGGGAATATGATATCACCTCAGATACTTTAACAAAATCAGATCCTGATTTAGGTATTCATACTACCTTATCTGTAATACCAAACTATAAGAACTTTATGTTTGAATGCGATGTGATCCATCCTGATTATATTAGTGCATTCGAAGAATTTTACCAAAGTATACAAGGTGGGAAAAAGGAAATTCAAGTAGAATTAAAGGCCAAAGATATATCCGGAAAAATGGTATGGTTTGAATTGAGTGGAACAACAATCTACGACAATAATGGCCTTCCTGTTTCTGTCATTGGACAAACTGTGAATATTGATGCCAGAAAACGCGAACTGGAAGAATTAAGAGACCATGCCAATCGCGATTCCCTTACTAAACTTTATAATCGTAATGCATTAACCAAAAAAGTGAACGAAAGTATCCAAAATGGTAAAATCCAAATGATGCATGCACTTTTTATGATAGACATAGATAATTTTAAGGGAATTAATGATACTTATGGACACACTTTTGGCGATGCAGTGCTAATTGAACTTAGTACTAAATTAAGTAAATATTTCAAAGAACCACATCTAGTCAGCCGTATTGGTGGAGATGAATTTGTAATCTTTTTATATAATATATCTTCCCTCTCCTATGTTCATGAGAAAGCAGAGAAGGTAATTTCTATATTTAAGAAAATGTATGTTGGGGGTGAAGGTAATCACAATACATCTGGAAGTGTTGGAATATCCATCTATCCTGAACACGGAACTAACTTCCATGAGTTATTAAACAAATCAGATATCGCATTATACCACTCTAAAAGTATCGGGAAAGACTGTTATAGTATCTACGATCCAACTATGACAGATATCATTCAGATACCAGATACAGAGCAGAACCATTTAGAATCCCGCTATCAATTAGAAGGTCGTTCCTTAATCGATAGTTCCATTATTGCCAACACAGTGAACCTTCTCTTTGATGCAAGAGATATTAATAGCTCCATTAATATGATTCTATCCGTTATTGGTAATTACTATAATCTAGATTGCTTAAACATTACAGAATTTTCTGATGACCTAACCACCGCTAGTATTACCTTCGAGTGGTGTTCCGAATCGGAAAAGCGTGTTGCTGCATACATTCAGAAAGTTCCAATGGATATTATGTCTAACTATATTTTTTATAAAAGTGCTGAAGATGCAGTATCAGTCAATAATGATTTGCAGAACTTTGTTCAACCAGATACTCCGTTTGCACCTTTATTTAGTAGTTTAGCTGCTACCTCCTCCTTTCAATGTGCAATCTATGAGAACAATACAAATACAGGATTTATTTCAGCCTTTTTATATAATCCAAAGCGTATTTTTACTGATCCTGAAATTAGTTCACTTACTT
Organism: Bacillota bacterium; assembly: GCA_023420935.1. Taxonomy (GTDB): domain Bacteria; phylum Bacillota; class Clostridia; order Lachnospirales; family Lachnospiraceae; genus Mobilisporobacter. The sequence continues at coordinate 3,924 of JAEZUR010000043.1, forward strand.
TGTTATCCAAAATTATTGGTGGCTATTTATTAAAACTTCGTGCTCAGGAAAAGGTGGATTGGATCGCTACAAAGGATCCGTTAACCGGCTCTTATAACTTATTCCAGTTCACAATTGAGGCGGCTAAAATTGTTGACAAAAATCCTACTAAGAATTTTATCATTATATATACCGATCTAGATAAGTTTAAGTTAATCAATGAAACCTACGGTTATAGTGAAGGAGATCGCGTATTAATAGAGTTTGCCAATAAATTAAGAGAAATGACCAAGGAGAACGAGATTTTTGGCCGAGTTAGTGCGGATCGTTTCGTAGGCTTATTTGAATATGTCAACAAGGATTCCTTTATACGTCGCTTAGAGAAATTCAATAAGAGCCTTAGTACCATTTCTAAAACCCAAAATGATTATTATAAACTAGCCGTTATCATCGGACTATATCCGATTGCAGAATCAGATAATATGTCCCTCAATATAGACAGAGCTAATATAGCAAGAAAAAGCATTACAGAACGTCATAAGACCACTTTCGTATTCTTTAATGAAACCATGAAGAGTAGCTTAGTAAAGCAAAGAGAAATTGAAGATATTATGGATGATGCCCTAAGAGATCAAGAATTCGTCATCTATTACCAGCCAAAATTTAATCTTACTACGAATACTATCTGTGGTGCAGAAGCATTAATTCGTTGGAATAGACCTGGGGTAGGGCTAATACCACCAAATGAATTCATACCAATTTTTGAGGAGAATGGATTTATTGTTGACATTGATTATTATGTGCTAGATAAAGTTTGTGCTCACATACGTTCCTTACTTGATCGCGAAATGCATGTAGTACCAATCTCCGTTAACTTTTCCAGGTTCCATTTAAAAAATAGAAATCTGGTGTCACATTTGAAAAATACTGTATTTCGTTATGACATTCCGGCTAGTTTAATCGAAGTAGAGATAACAGAAAGTGCCTTAATTGATGATAATAGTTACTTATTATCTATCTTACATGATATTCACAACGCAGGATTTCGTCTATCAATGGATGACTTTGGTTCTGGCCTTTCATCCCTTAATATGTTAAGAACCATGCCTTTTGATGTGCTTAAGCTGGATAAGAACTTTTTCCATGAATCCACAGCTACAGAACGGGAAAAAGTAGTCATTACAAATGTAGTTAAAATGGCCAATGAATTATATATGGACATCGTTTCTGAAGGTGTAGAGACGGAAGAACAGGCAGAGCTACTACGTAACATTAACTGCCCGATTGCACAAGGGTTCCTATTTGAACGACCTATTCCAATTAGTCTTTTTGAAGAGAAATATTGTTGATTCCAATAACGCAACAAGAGCTGTTAACAAATGTTAACAGCTTTTTATTTTCCCTATTGACAAATTGTGTATAAGGTTATATAGTGTGTATATAGTATATATACAATATTCGAAATAATCAACTCTGCAGGCTGATTATTTCCATAAGGAGAATTTCAACATGGATATAATGATTAGTAATTCTAGCGGCCAACCAATTTATGATCAAATATATTCTCAGATTCGATCTATGATTCTAAATGGTGTGTTGAAAGAAGGGGACTCGCTTCCATCCATGCGTTTACTTGCAAAAGAACTTCGTATTAGCGTAATTACTACCAAACGAGCTTATGAGGAATTAGAACGAGATGGTTTCATAGAAACAGTAACAGGAAAAGGTAGCTTTGTAGGAAAAAACAATCTGGAATTTATGAAAGAGGAACATTTAAAATCAATGGAACAAAATCTTGTAAAGGCCATACAGGATGCCAAATTGGCTAACTTAAGTTTGAACGAAATGAAGGAACTATTAGATATGTTATACACGGAAGATAACCATTAAGAAAAATGAAATAACACTAGTTATTAATAAGAAAAGGAAGTGGCTTTATGGAATATTGTTTAGAGATCTCAGATCTAACCAAACGATATAATGATTTTACACTTGATAAGATAAACCTTAAATTAAGGCAAGGCAGCATTATGGGCTTCATCGGAGAGAATGGCTCAGGTAAAACTACCACCCTAAAATCCATACTAAAACTGATACAAAAAGATGCGGGTGTTGTAAACATATTAGGACTTGATATGTCAGATGCGCATAATGAACGAAAGATAAAAGAGCAGATTGGTGTTGTATTCGATGGATGCCATTTTCACGAAACGCTGAATGCCAAAGCAATTAATACCTTTATGGCTAAAATTCAACCTAACTGGAATGAGAAGCTATATTTCCACTATATAGATGCCTTCCATTTACCAAAAGATAAGTCGGTAAAAGAATACTCACGAGGTATGTCTATGAAGCTAAGTATCGCTGCTGCCCTGTCTCACCAACCAAAGCTTCTCCTATTAGACGAAGCAACCAGTGGCTTAGATCCCGTAGTAAGAAATGAAATTTTAGATGTATTCTTTGAATATATCCAAGATGAAGAACATTCCATCTTAATGTCTTCTCATATTACTAGCGACTTAGAGAAAATATGTGATTATATCTCCTTTATTCACAAAGGAAAATTAATCTTCAGTAAGGAAAAAAATGACGTAATTGAAAGTCATCGAATTATAAAATGTGGTAACTCTGATTACAATGATCTCGACAAGACACATATGGTTGGAAAAAGAAAAAATGCATTTGGATATGAAGTTCTAGTAAACGACGGTCAGATGAAACATCACAGCTATGACCAATTTACGAAAGACAAAGCAACATTAGAAGATATTATGTTATTTTATTCAAGGGGTGATCAATTATGATGGGATTAATATTAAAAGATATTCTGGCCTTAAAAAAATATAGCCGTACGCTCCTCTTATTAAGTGGATTCTATTTGATTTGGGGATTAGCGATGGATAATGTATCTATGATTGGTGGAATAATAACCTTACTATTTTCTATGATGGTTATTACCAGCTTTTATTATGATGATATGGCAAAGTGGGATGCTTATGCCTTAACATTACCCGTTACTAGAAGAGATATCATCACTAGTAAATATCTACTGTCTTTATTATTTATTGTGATAGGGTCTATCCTTTCCTTATTGTTTATGATAATACTGACATTAATAAGAAAAGAATCTATTACAATAGAGCTTTTTATCATCATGGCAGCTATGCTTGGGATTGCCGTGTTTTTTCAGAGTATTATCATACCAATCATCATAAAGTTAGGAACAGAGAAAGCACGTATGGCAATGATCGGTATTTTTCTACTCCCTACTGTTATCGTTATGGGTATTTCTAAACTAGGAATTCCTAAACCAAGTGATGCGATTCTTCAATTATTAGTACAATATTTACCATGGATTGTTGGATGTACCATACTAATTATTTTCGCAATTTCTTATTATCTCTCCATCCACTTTATGGAACAAAAAGAAATATAAAATCTTTTTGACTTGTACAAATTTAACTGTTACACTTAAACCACATAGAACATACAGAGAGGGAGATTATCTATGGAGTTAGTGGAACAGTTAACTAGATTCGGTCTTACACGCCAAGAATCAACCATATATTTAAGTTTACAAATCAACGGTGAACTAACTGGATACGAGGTAGCAAAGATTACAGGCATCTCTAGATCTAATACCTATACTGCCTTAGCAGGTCTTGTAGACAAAGGTGCCGCATATGTAATGGAAAGCAATGTGACTCGTTATACCGCTGTACCTTTCCAAGAATTTAGTAATAATTTTATTCATACCTTAAGCCAGATCCAAGACCGCATTATAAACACTCTACCAGAGAGAAAAAAAGAAACAGATGGCTATATAACCATTACTGGCGAACAACACATCTTAGATAAACTAAGAAATACCTTATTAGAAGCAGAACATCGCATTTACTTGGCCGTTTCTTATGAAATTCTAGAATCGATCCAGCATGAACTAACTCTGCTTGCAGACAAGAAAATAAAGTTAGTCATCATAACTAATAAACCATACACCCTAGAAGGTGCAACCATATATCTCAAAGAGAACACCAATAACCAAATACGTCTCATCGTAGATTCCTACAAAGTACTAACTGGAGAGATAATAGACAAAGAATTCTCCACCTGCCTATACTCCAAGAATCGAAACCTAGTAGACGTATTCAAAGAAATGCTCCAAAACGAAATCACACTCCTAACCCAATAAATAAGCAGTATATAATTAACGTGTTATCGTATCAATATTTCTTAAATACAGCTTATATTTATCCTAAGACTTATTTTTATAAACATTTTAAGCCTTATCCAATAAACAGCCAGCATAAAAGCCGGAAGAGGTTCCTTAATGCACTGTAGGAAAAACAAATCCCTCGGATTCGTAAGACAAAGGCGTACATTCCTGTACGACCGTGGCTTACCAATCCGAGGGATTTGTTTTTACTCCAGTGTGTGAGGGAACCTCTTCCGGCTTTTATGCTGGCGTCCCCTTGCCATACCCTATCGTTTCTTAAAATACTCTAAATCCAATGTTGCAAAATAATCATCCGGAGTTTCTGCACGACGAATTAATTGTGTCTCTCCATTTGATTTTAATAGCACTTCTGCCGAACGAAGTTTACCATTATAATTATATCCCATAGAGAATCCATGAGCTCCTGTATCGTGAAGAACTAAGATATCTCCAATATCAATCTTAGGAAGCATACGGTTAATTGCAAACTTATCATTATTCTCGCATAATCCTCCGGTCACATCATACATTTGATCGCATGGAGCATTTTCTTTGCCTAATACGGTAATATGATGGTAAGAACCATACATAGCAGGGCGCATTAGATTTGCTGCACATGCATCCACACCGATATAATCTTTATGTGTGTGTTTTTCATGTAATGCTGTTGTTATTAAACAACCATATGGCCCCATAATATATCTGCCAAGCTCTGTATAGATAGAGATATCTCCCATACCTTCTGGCACCAAAATCTCATCAAACGCTTTACGTACACCCTCTCCAATTGCCTCAATATTATTAGGCTCTTGATCTGGCGTATATGGAATACCTACACCGCCGGATAAATTAATAAACGCAATGTGCACCCCTGTTTTATTCTTTAAATCCACTGCTGTTTGGAATAGAATCTTTGCAAGTTTTGGATAATAATCATCCGTAACGGTATTACTTGCCAAAAAGGCATGTATACCAAAATGTTTTACACCTTTTTCCTTTAATTTTAGAAATCCTTCCACCATCTGATCATAAGTAAATCCGTATTTTGCCTCTTGTGGAGTATCCATAATCTGATTCTTTAAGGTAAAATCTCCACCTGGATTATATCGGCAGCTCATTGTTTCAGGAAATTCTGCAATTTCACCGAAGAAGTCAATATGATTAATATCATCAAAATTAATGATTGCTCCCATCTTCGCTGCTAGAGCGAAATCTTCTCTTGGTGTAACATTAGATGAAAACATAATATCACTTCCGCTAAGACCAATGGCATCCGCTAATATCAATTCTGTATAGGAAGAACAGTCTGCGCCTACGCCCTCTTCTTTTAAAATATCCATTAAGTAAGGATTCGGAGTCGCTTTCACAGCAAAATATTCTTTATATCCTTTATTCCATGAAAATGCTTGTTTCAATCTTCTTACATTATCCACAAACCCTTTTTCATCATACAAATGAAATGGGGTAGGATATTTTTCTATCATTGCTTTCGCTTGTTCCAACGTTATGAAAGGTTTTTTTTCCATATTCATTACTCCTTACGTTTTTATATTGTTCCTTTGTAGGATTACTATTTGTTCTTAGTTGTTAATCTACCACATTTCACTATACATGTCAATAAATTAAATGAGAATTATTATTATTTGGTAATGAACAGAATAAATAAAAAAACTGAGACTCTATCTAGATTCTCAGGGTAGTTTTTGAAAAAAATATTTATTTTATGCTATTATATTACCACAAAATCAGATAATTTACAAGTCTTGTAAATAAAATACGAAAGTAGTAAAATCACTATTTATCAATAGGAAAGGTGATGGAATATGGAAAAGGATTTTTTAAGTGAATTTATGAAAAAAACAGAGTCCAATCAAATTCAGACGCTACTAACCTGTAACCAGTATACTGAACAATTTGGACTACGCTTTACAGAACAAGATGTATCTCAATTAGCCGTACATCGAAGGAATACCTTGAGAGAGCAAGAACGTCTAGAATTAGGTGAGAGCATTTTATCTAAACTAATATTTACATTTTGTGATTCACCCCATATATACCAAGACAATTATGTAGATACCATAGAAGCATTACTCGAACTATTCTATCTATATAAATCAGAATCTTTAGAAGAATTAACAGACGATGAGTTATTAGCATATATGAAAGAACATTTTGACGGTGAATGTGAAGGATCACTTGAGTATCTAGAAGATAACTGTCTAGAAGATTTCTGTCGCAAAATTCGAAGTGGTACAAAACTTTTTATACATCGAGAGGATGAGATGGATGAATATTGATAACACAGAAGATCTATTAGCTCTTTTATCCAAACGCATTGAGAAGTATACAAGTAAAGAGAGTACTTCTGTTCCTTATTTTGTTGCCAGACAGCTGATGGATTCCATTCTCTATTGCATCGAACTTGCCCAAGAAAATACTTCGACACAGACGCTTTTAGATGAAGAGAATAGAAATAATTCTTGCACAATTCCTACTGCTATCGCAACTGTTTCTAACGAACAAACAAAGGAAGGGCTGCAAGTCCTATATCAGAACGGCTTAGAACAGGTGAAAACCATGATACTTGAAACCAAGGCTTTCTACCAGGAGATAGAAGCAACCTTTCACTCTTATAGAAACACATGTTATTACGATACGATTATAGAAGGTATGCCTGCCTTTTTCCTACATTATAATCCAGACTTTGATGCTAGAAATACCATTTTAACACTAGATTATCCTCTTGTGTCTGGGGAGTCGTCAAAGGGCGGAATTATTCAAATTAAAGATTATTTACACTCTGTTAAATTAGAGCAATTGTTTCTTTCTAGATTTCCACCTCATATGATCGAGTCCATCCTTGGTGTTTACGAGAAAGATTATACTGAATTGATATTTAACCTGTGTATACCTGTACTAAATAATGCAATTGCATGTATGTTACTAGATCGGCCTCTTCTACCTCTATATATTAACAAAGAAGAACGGAGAGAAATAGAACAGATTACAAGAAAAAACACTTCAAGTCAGTTAATGAAATTATGTGAAAAGGCACTAGTGAAACTTATCAAAGAATATTATGATAACAATAATCAATTATATGAGTATTTACTACCAAGAATGAAATCCATGGTCGCAGAGCTAAAGTTATGTTCTGAACATAATTGTTTAGAGCGTTTGTTTTATGATGTTCCATCTAGCGAGAAAGAGAGCTCCATTCTGTATGAAGATGGTTCCTCTATGGATGATGAACGATTAAGAGATCTGATTGAAGAAATGCAAACCATGCGTCATCTTTCTGATAAAATAATACTTCTAAAAGATAATGTCACAAGTCTGAGTGATCTCAAGGAGTTCCTAGGTACTTGTTTCTTCCAAGGGGAATATAATTCGGTTTTTCAATTGTTAGGCTTAGCAGAGTGCCAAATACTAAAGGATGAAATTGCAGATAAATTGCAATACGACAATGAACTTTATGAATGGGAACATGCCTTAATGGAATACCATGGATTTGAACAATAGTATGTTTACTTTGTGTTAGTAACTTAATTATCTAGTAAATAAAAAAGTTTGTATCTATCCGTGCAGATACAAACTCTTTTTTACTCCTCATGCAATTATTCCTTATGCAAATCCAAAATATCTCATAATACCTAAATAGATACCATAGGCAAACTGATATTGATTATTTCTTAGTTTTTGAGCATCTGCCCAATTAGTTAAATATCCAAGTTCTACCAGAATGGATGGCATCTGAGTTCTACTTAAAACATAGAGAGCTGGATTCAACCGAACACCATTATCCTTAGTTCCTACCATTTGCGTAATACCTGTTAACACTTGCTCTGCCAGCCAATGTGCTTGATTATAATACTGAAAGATATATACTTCCGATCCATTGATAGCTGGATTCACATTAGAGTTACAATGAATACTGATAAAGTAATTAGCTGGCCAGCTGTTTGCCATACGAACTCGTTCCGCCAAACTAGTTGAGTTAGTGGTACCAAGTACTGTTGTTGGGGTTGGTCTTGACACACGAGCTTCAAACCTAGCGTCACTATTTAATAAATTCATCAAATATATACCTACCTGATAATTAATATCCTGTTCAACTAAACCATTGCCTACTGCTCCAGTATTATGATATCCGGTAGGATTGTGCCCTTGATCTATAAAAATCTTAATAGCCAAAGTAGCACTTCCTTTCTCTTTTACTATAATAATTATATTCTTCAAAGAGGAAGTTGTTACTTATGGCTATTTTCTTTAACAATCAATTATTTGCTTCAATATATTATTTGCCCAGTCAACTATCATCATCTCAATAAATGCTATATTTCTTTGATTAGAGTTGGATAATCTACTATAGAAATCCCTCATATTCTGCAGCATCTTTTCACGTTCTTCGTCAGGGTACTTAGTAAAAATCTTAATTTTATTATCGTTAAACTTACTTACAATATAATTCAGTTCTTTTGTATTATAATACTTCAATAAATTAATAAACGCCTCATAATCAGGGCTTGTGACAAAAAATTCTTCCTCGTCTCTTGCAACTAAAGATAAGTATTTTTTACTTTCTATCTGTTTGCTTTCAACCGTATACCTAGGCTCTTCTTTTACTTCATTGTTAAACATTTCTTTTAAAGATAGTAATATTTCTTCTCTTTTGTCCATTATCTCACCTCGAATAGTTTTCTAGTTATATTGATACTGCTCATTCTTACTATCAATAAATACTATTGTACAAAGACATTTGCAAATGCTTCTTGTTGCCCATCTATCAGAACTTGAATTGTGTCAAATGATGAACTAGTTCCAACCTTATATGCATAATCTTGTGTCTGGTCTACTTTCTCAGTCTCAAAAAGAATTGTTAGTATGTTATCTTTAAGAGAATAAGACATGGTATGTATTCCCTTTTCCACACCATGATATATAACAATCTGCCTTTTTGAATTAGTAATCTCATATAATCCTTGCTCTGTTATATCACTTAGAGTTTCACTGATCTCATTTGTTATCTTATATGGTTCAACTAATTCCGTATCCTTTTTACAACCTGATAGAACCATAATAAATGCAACAAGTATAAGGATTTTTTTATGCATATTTTAACCTTTCTCATCTACTTACTTCACTACATCGTACTATCTATTATATGTATTTATCTAATTATACTTTTTGAATTATAGGAAGTCAATATGTATGAAAGAAGGTTGAACGGAGATTTTTACTGTATCTTCTTCTGTATACAGAAAAAATCTCCAACCCCCTATTTATAAAGGTTTAGAGATCATTCTTTGAGAGACGACAACCAGATTTGAACTATCTAATCAGTCCCGAATAGGAACTTTATTAAATAAGTCATCCTGTGAACCATCAATCCATCCCTTCACGTTTTTACTATTGATGATTCGTATATAGCATTTTCCCTTGTTAGAAACATAAACTTTATCTGCTCTTACTTTATCCCCAGAATTTATCTTAAATGCAATTGCTTTACTTTTATTAACAGATTTGTAAGCCACAAATTTCTTTTTTGCCTTATAAGAATATTTTTTGGAATAGGTCGTCAGGTTATACGTATTCGTTTCTACTGCAACTATCTTACCATTGATTAACTTGTAAGGTAGAATGCATTCATAATCACCTATTGCATCTCCAATCGGCCTATATGCCACCAATTGAAATGAGGAATCATCGGATACGTGCCCAAAAAAGTATGTCGCCATATTTAAATATTTGGGGCCATCCTTTCTTTCTATCGTCTGTATTTGTTTAAGTTCGGAATCTCTGAATTGTAGATAAAAGGTTTTCAAACAGATTCCACCGTAATCTCTTGTTGTAATAAAAAGATCCTGAATATTGTCATCCACATCTATATCCGCCAGATTAACGGTAAAATATTGGCACTTCATAGTTTTCTCAAATACAATTTTATCATTGATAGAAACCGTTAATGTTTTATTATTATCATCTACATCCGTTTGCTTACAGATTACTTTCTCATCTTTTCCATCACAATCCATATCCTCATTGTATGACTTTTCAAACTCCAATTCCTTAAACTGCCTTGGAGAGGACGCACTTACCTTTGAACTGTACGCAACACTAGATAAAATTGCCATAATTACTACCATACATATTATATGATTTTTTCTAACCATAATAAGCTCCTTGCATCATAAGTTTATACCTAGTAAATGACAGGTTATAGACTTATTCCTTTTTGTAGTATAGATAAACGGGTTTCCTGTTTATGAAGGGTTCTCTTCAAGCAATAGTATATCCCATCTCTCATTCTATACAGTTTACAGTTACTAATATAATTTTTATCATAGAATATTATATCAGGAGTTTCTTAATATTTTCATATTATATATGTTAAAATTTACTAAATATTATGTGTAATTACTTTGTAAACTCCAAATAGATTGCACTAAAAAAAGTCTCTAAACCTTTTTATTATCAAGATTTAGAGACTTCTCTAAGAGAGGCGACAACCAGATTTGAACTGTTTTGACAGTTCTTAAAACCTTATAGAAAGGGGGCTTCTGAACCCTCTGACAATTTTGCACCAGTTTTGCACCAAAGTTTCTAACATTATTATATTTACTATATTACTTTTGATTCTGTGCACTAATATCAATTTCTGCAGCAGCTACCTGCTCTTGTGACTTAGTATATTCTAATTCAGCTATTAGATAATTTTTAACATCTGTAATATGTTGTCTAAAATAATTATGTGTCTTTTCTTCACAATAGAGAATCCTTTTCAGTTTTCTTTGTAATTCTGCAATCAATTTTTTATTTTTTATCTCATAGCCTTTTGAGTTATATCCTAAATACTCTCTGTTTATGTACTTGTCTGTAATCGGTACAGCATCACTTATAAAAAATATAGATTTCGTTGTTGTATTTCCAATATGATAAAAACACGATTGCAATTTATTATCCGGTAAGTTTAAGTAGCCCTCGATTCTCTTTTTAGCCAATTCATCTCTATGTTCCCAGTCTCCCATAGGAATGGCCCAGTAAATTTCACTATGCTCTTCTAATTTTAACAAGCATACTATAGGGCGTTCTTTCGAGTCATTCCATGCACCACCTACATCACGAATTATTTGATAAAACATATTCTCAGCAAAATATATTGAATTTTCTTTCATACTTCTCCTCATATGTATAAAGCCTTAAGTGAAATCACTTAAGGCTTTTACAATGTTTCCTGCACATTGTGAAGCATATTTGTATCATTACAATGTTTCTTGCACATTGTGAAGCATCTTTGTATCATTACAATGTTTAACTGTACATTGTGAAACATCTTTGTACTTATATTATATACATTGGCAAAGTAAAATGCAACTATTTTTAAAGAAATTTATTAAATATTGCATACATTTAGAAACAGTGTTATTTTATCGTGGAATATTTGCATACATTTTTATTTAAAAAATATAATAGTAGCTGTAAATTTTTATATGGCGGGCTACTATTTTGTACAGTGAGCAAGATTGTTGCTATAGAAAGAACCCAGCCAGTCTAAGTACCGATATATGCCCAGAATTTCTAAGCCAGTCCATCATCTTACCAACCTCAGTACATATCTCATCTTCTACACTGCAGAAGCCCATATGAAAGTATTCAAAGCTACAATTAAGTTCCACAATATCGTCTATGACAATAGCATCGTGCAGGCTGAAGGTGTAGTAGGCCGACCATCCAGCAGGTAAGTCAATAAACACTTTTTCTATATTATAGTGCTCCCTGAACTCAACGCTTAGACGTACAGATTTGTGACTTGCATCGTCTGTACTTACAGTTGATGTAGCTGCTAGTACGTCGAAATCACATTCAAAAAGTCTCTGTGCCAGTGCCTGCATGTTTCTATTTGCAATTATCGTTGGATAACCACATTCATGACATACACGTGATACCTTT
>JAEZUR010000044.1 GCA_023420935.1 Bacillota bacterium
AGACAATCCATTAAATGGATAACCTTAAAGTGAATATATATTTCGACATAGCATTACATATTTAATTCTTTCCAAAAAGCTGGTGATAATCATTAAACTTCAGCTTTGGACACAGAAAAAATTACGCCTCTTTTTATTATGTAATTATTAATTTATTTAATAATTACAGTAGTAACGTATTTCTTTGAACATTTTCCAATTTTTACAGTTGTTGTAATCTTAACTTTTCCTGCTTTTTTACCTCGAACAACACCACTTGATGAAACAGTAGCTTTGCTTGTACTACTAGATTTATATGTAATTTTTGCTACATTGGTAGTGACACAAGATGGTAAAGTTACATGAATAATTCTACTTTTCCCTTTTTTCAATTTTACGCTTTTTGTTACCTTAGCATTCCCTACAATACCCATTGCCGTATTTTGGGACTTATCAGGTAAGATAACATATTTATTAAATTTAGTTACAGGTATCGTAATTGCTTTATTTTCATCTACAATCAATTCTGAAACAGGTAATTCCTCTAGCATTTTAATATCTTCATTGTATCCATATGCATATACTTTATCACCTTTATACTTATTCATATTACTATTTAGATTCACTACCATTTTTGACTCATTGGCTAGTTCACCTTCTTGTGATAATGTAACTACCGTTCCTTTCCCAATTTCGTAATCTGATAGATATTGTTTCATCCCAGTACCAAGTTGGCTATCAACGCTTAAATCCGTAACATCCATACCAACATTAAAGTCTTGAACATTATGAATATCATATCCTGATATTCTCAAACTACAAATAGGTTTGGTATATCCATATGTGCTGTTGTATGAACTATAGTTAGTGCCTACATAATTTAATACAATGGTTTTACCACTACTTTTCGCTTTTTGAATCACATCTTGTTTTAATAAAACATCATTAACAGAATAATCATTTCTTCCACAGAACTGTGAAGGAATTTTAACATTAACAACTACTTCATTAATAGAAGAATTATTCATTTGATTTAAAACCTGTGCAGATATTCCATTAATACACATACAGAATGTACTAGTTGATGAAATATTTTTTCCCCGAGTCACTTCCAGTATTTTTTCTGCATCAATATCAAAATCAATGGTTGCTCGCGATCCATATGTGCTCATGGATATTTTGGGTGATATGTTAGCCTCATATCCATTCTCCGTATTTGACACATTAATTGTAGTAGTATTGGATAGAATTATGTTGCCTGAAGAAATCGGCGTATTACCATTATTAGCTATACCGTAAACACTTATGGTTGTAGTACAGCCTCCATAATACACATAAACGGTATTTGAACCAATATTACTAACTGTTGTACTACTTAATGAATAATCCGTTATTTCACGAACTGTACCATCAATATAGGTTGCTGTCACTCTAATATAACTGCGATCGATTGGATATCCTACTGGAACACTGTTACCATAATAATTAGCAACAAGATAGGAAACATTTTGTGTATTCGAGGGAATCATTCCATAAACAGTAAACGTTGTTTGTACTCCTCTATAAAATACGACAATTGTATTAGTTCCAGGTGTGGTAATTCTATCTGTTGATAATGAATAATCCGTAATAAATGCAGTGGTATTATCCGTATAGGTAGCTATCACTGCTACATTATTCCTCGAGATATAATTTCCCAAAAAAACTGTCTCCCCGTTGTATGTAGCAGAAATACTTCGGAGTGTTTTATTATTATCTGCTGGTATTGGATTCCACTTTGCATATAATGTGATATTAGCAATAATTGGTGTAGTTACCAGAAAGGCGTTAGTTAAATTACCATCGGTATACAATCCTCCAAAGTTATAACCTGCTTTAGTTGGTACTGCTGGAAGTGTTATTGTACTTCCTTTCACAATTCCTGTGATCGGGTTAATATAGGAGCCCCCATTGGTATTGAAAGACATAACATAAGTTGTAATATTGGCTGGATTTTCCTTTCCAATCACAGATACAGTTTTTATTTTCGATTGATAAGAAACCGTAATCACATTAGTTCCGATACTCGTAACTACAGCAGGGGAAATTGTAAATTCTCCGTTTGTTAATTTCGTTTTTGATCCATCACTATAATTGGCGTACACACTTATATTATCTTTATTGATGCTTGTACCAATTATTAATTGATCTGTTGAAAGATATGTTGCATCAATGCTGATCAATTCAATTGGATTCCATTTTGCATATAAACTAATGTTGGATGTTATAGGTGTTGTAACATTAAATGGATTGGTCAGGTTACTGTTGGTATACCATCCACCAAAAACAAAACCTGTTCTTGTAGGTGCCGCTGGTAACGTAATTTTAGCTCCACTGGTTATATTGGTTATAGGGGCAACACTGCTTCCATTATTTGAATAAAATGTTACAGTATAATAATTTGATACAGTAACAGTACAAGAAGCAGTAACCTTATTATCTGCCGATGTAGCTGTTATTTGCGCAATTCCTACACCCTTTGCAATAACAACACCGTTTGCGACAGTTGCAACAGTCTCATCATCAGATGACCATGTTATGCCTTTGTTCGTCGCATTATCTGGCTTAACTGTTGCTGTTATAGTAACTTGATCACCAATATTAGAAAGAGACACCGTTTCTTTACTAAGAGTGATTCCAGTAACAGGAATGTCTGCACTCTGTAATTGGACTTCTAGAGAAGTATTGGCTGCTGGCATATTTAATGTTAATTTATATATTTTTTTATTGCTTACAGTATCAAGTTCTTCTGTCATTTCCATTAGAATAGGCTCATTATTTACCTTACATGTTGCTATGTAATTTAAACTTTGGTTTGTTGGAGTTACAATGACAGTTAATTTTGTATCTTTCTCAACTTCAGTTCCGGTTTTTACAATAATTCCATTATTATCTACGGTAACTTCCCCAGCTGCAGGTTGAGAGTATGTTAAAGAATACGTATCTGCATTTATTGGTTGATTTTGATAAGCTACAGATGAACCAGTTGGCAAACCATAACACCATGCATTAATTATTTTATTAGTTGAATTAGTATAAGGCGTATGATCCGTATTAAAAGTACTACCCTGATTAAAATAGTCATACCTAATTTGTCCCACAGAACCTATTAAATCGTCATCCCATGTAACGTCTACGTTATACCAATTTCCTTCGAGTTTCACCATGTTCCAGGCATGCCCACCACTAGTACCGTTAGCAATTCCATCTCCAGGAACATAGATACATTCTATACCACATGCATTTAATAATAATTGGAATGCTTTCGCATAACCTTCACATACCACCTCATTCACATCTGTAAATGCACCCTCTATTGTATGTGCTGATCTTACATTACTTGGTTGTCCATTTACATAGGCATAATCGAGATTCTTCACTAACTCGTCATGTAGTATAACTTCTTTCTCGTATTCCTCACTAATACCTTTCACTTTATCAAGATAAGTCTCAATCTTTCCTTGCATTATAATTCTAGTATTGTATCTTAAAGTACCATCTTTAAATTTCTCATTGCATGGTATCATTAAGTCATCAATATACCCATTTATAATACTAAAAGAAAAGCCTTCGCTCCAAAAAACATCTGGGTGATCATAGTAAAATGGAATTGTGATCTTGTATAGATTAGCTTCTAATATTTGATATTCTTTTATGTTTATCTTTGTGGCTATATATCCTTTATTGCCACTCGAGTAAGTTATTTCTTCAGCATTTATATTAGATGAATCAAATTGATAATAAGCTTCTTCTAATCTGGTATATATCTCTTTCTCGCTACTTGATAATTGGTTATAACCATATTTAGATGCATAAGAATTTTTCGTTTTAGCTTGTTTAGAAAATTTGCTTTGATTATATTCTGGAACCTTTTTTGCTTCTGACAGTGAGACTTTCTGAGATTCAAGAAGCTGTAATCCATTGTTTAATACAGGTTTATCAACACTAGAATTATTGCTATTATTTTGCTTTGTTATAATTGTATTGGCTTGTGTTTGTACTGGAATTGTAGTTACCAATATTATAGTCAGTAACATTGCCAAACTCCGTCGTAGTTTCATGAAGTAATTCCTCCCCTATTGTGCTATCTTTTATGCTACCATTATTCTACATAATATTTCGGTAATTTACAATATTTTGTCAACTATAATTCCATTTTTATCCTACCCGAATCGACTACTACATATTTATAGAAACAAATGATACTACAACACACACTTAAAATACCCCTTGAGCATTAGAAAAATATAGTATAAACGAAAACAACGCTGCCAACTTAACATGGCAACGTTGTTTTTTTATTTTTTTCATAGGTACGAATTGTTAATCGATCAGAAATAATCTGATCACTCACTTTATGATATCCATCTTTTTCATAAAAATAACAATTGCGCTCATCCTGGACAGGTGTATCTAATTCCCATTTTGCAGCATCTGGATAAGTTTGATAGATAAAACGTAATGCATCTTTACCAATCCCCCTGTTCTGAAATTCGGGTATAATTGCTAGGCAACCTAACTTATATACCTGATTGTCTTTCTTCTTTATTGAAATATCACCAATTAATTTACCATCGTATACAATCTTATAAATGATACCATTACTAATTCTCTTCTTCATGGTTTCTAATGGAATATTATACCCTGGGCATTCGCCATATTTTATAAAATCATCATAAAAGCTTTTACTTCTTGCTTCGACTATAGATGCAGCATCTTCCACCTTCGCACTTTCAAAAACAACATTCATCAAACTACTCCTAACTAAAAAAATTTAATTACAATAAAGGTAGTATACTACAAAACACATTTGCAAACTATATATTTATGATATCGAAGATAACAAAATAAATTTTTATAATGGAGGTTCATCTATGAAAGATAGCAATCAAACTGTAAGTAATAAACATAATTCAGGAAAAGGAAATGGTAATTCTGTGATAGATAATCATGAAAAAACAAGTGATTATGTTAGTGGCAGTGTTCCTTCCTCAACCAGTCATAAATTTGGTGCTAGCACTGATGACAGTAATAGCAAGCAGCAAAGATAAGAAATTTTAACAATTATATTTTTGTATAACTAGAAATTAAAATAAGAAGAAGAGACTGTAGCAAATAGCATATCACTGTAAAATGTGCTATTATACTTCAGCCTCTTTTTCAATTCATTAGTGAAATCCCTGTGATACCGTTGGTAATTTACTTAGATTATTATTGTCATCCCCATCTGGAAGTGACTTTAGATATTCATTTCCATTTCTCACCGCAACACCTACCCCTTGAATACCACCCTGTTTGGCAAGTTGGATACCTTCTTCTTTTTCCAGGACACGTCCATCTGATAATTGATATCCCGTTACACGTCCACTTTTCTTAACTAATGCCACAATATCTTTTGCATCAGCATTGGGAGTTGGAATATCCTCCAGTGCCATCATAGGTAGATTCGTTATATCATTATTATTAGGCATTACAACAACCCTCCTATCCATAATCTCATGTTTTGATAACTATCAATATATTAGTATTTTATAGTAATATATAGTTTTCCAATAAAGTTATAAAATATAACAGGAATAAAGAAATCCTATCCTGTCATATATTTCAAATATATAGTTAAACATGATACCTATTTGTAAAACATATCGTAAATAGCCCGTAAAACAACATGGGATTTTGTTGCTTTATAGGGAAATATTTGGTAATATGTTGCATGAGAGTTATAATAGTCAACGGGAGGAACTTTTTAATGAATCAAAGAAAAAAATTAGTATCTACTTTATTAGTAATGGTACTTGTACTTACTATGTTTGCAGGATGCTCTAAAAAGGCTAATGCAAATGATCCAATTCTTGGAAAATGGACTGCAACAGAAATGAGCGGTATGACAATGGAAGAAATCGCTGAATTAACAGGTGAAGAAATGCCTGGAGTTACTATGGATTTTAAAGATGATGGTTCTGGAAACGCTGCCTTTTCTGAAGAAGAAGAAGCTTTTTCATGGGAAAAAGACGGAGAATCCTATGCACTTGATCTTGGTGCAGAAGAGAAAAATGTTGCAACAATCACAGATAATGTTTTAACTATCACAGTAGAAGATCAAGAAATGAAATTTGAGAAGAAATAAATGCAAAAATTAAACTTATCATAATATAATAGAACTAAATAGCTCTTATTATATACAGTTAACTTTCGTTAACTGTATATTTTTTATGTTCTCATAGACAAAAACAATAGCAGGTATACACCTGCTATTGTTTGCTTCAAACATCTTTTCGCTTGAATTTTACGATTTTCATCTTCACCTGAATCATTTAATAGTAAATCCGTTGTCTCCTAAAGCCTCCATCAATACCATCTCCTATATTCTGGTTAACAAATTCGCGCTACATATAAGATATTCAATTTTGGAAATACTGTAAACATATTGTATATGCTTCGGTATCCACTACTTATTATGTCTAATCTTACTGATTATATACTAATTATTTATGTTTTTTATTTCTTGCACTCTTCCCACTATCCCACTATCAAGCATTACTTTAATTCCTCTTGGATGCTTTGGGGAATTCGTTAGTATTCGTTTCACCACACCCTCTGTAAGTTTTCCGCTGGTTTGATCTTGCTTTTGCACGACCAATACGGTTGCACCAATCTTTATGTCACTACGTATAGTACCATTCATGTTAATTTCCTCTTCATTTTCCTTATAATTTCTTTGCTAAACCGTTTATTATTATTTCTTACCTTGAACCCAATCCATTTACTTTGTCATAGTCTTTCTTATGTACATAGATATAATACATTGTTGAATAATTACTGTTCTCACCGAAAGACCCTAATCTAAAATTTCCTCAACTGATCTGTCCCATCATCCTCAACATTTTCTATTTTTCGTATTATAACATCATAAGAATAACTATCATTTATCTGAATCGTTACCTTATCATCCACTTTGTGTTGTAATAATGCCTTGCCTAATGGGGAATCAATACTTATCATTGATTTTAGCGAATTCGCTCTAACTGTCGTTACGATCTTATAGGTCTCTTCTTTGTCGTCCTCTGGAATATAGATAGTCACCATTTTGTTCACACCAACTTCGTCCTCATTGGAATCCTCTGATATAATGTTTGCTGTTTTAATCATTCTTTCCAGATAACGTATCCGGCTCTCGTTCTGATTTTTGAATTGCTTAGCTGCTTTATATTCAAAGTTCTCACTTAGGTCACCATGAGCTCTCGCTTCTTGAACATCTCGAATTGCTTCTTTACGAATTACAAGTTTACGGTGCTCAATCTCCTCTTGCATTCTTTTGATATCTTTTTCTGTTATCTTATCATACATGCTTTCATCCTCATCTATTTATGTTTTTTTAACCAGCATGTTAAATGTCCATTTTTACATCCTGGCGTTTTACTTCATCTACTACAAGAAATTCTTTTTGTGACATCTGAATCCGATTAGCAACAATACTACTAGGAAATGAAACAATTTTTTGATTCAGTCTTGCTATATTACCATTATACAGTCGTCTTGCAGCCTGAAGATGTTCCTCCACATCCATTATGGATTTCTGCATTTGCTTAAAGTTTTCACTAGACCGCAATTCCGGATAATCCTCTGCAACTGCTTGAATAAAGTGGTTAGTCTTATCCATTACGTCCAATGCTTGGTTACGTTCCTTCATACTCATGCCAGAACGAAGACATATTGTTTCTAGCATAATTTCTTTCTCGTAGTTCACATAACTTTTAATCAAATCTAACATTTTTGTCAACACATCATGGCGTTTTATTAATGCCACATCGATATCAGCTAATGATTCCTCAACCTTTATTTCTGTGCACCTAAGATCATTCTTAGTTGCTATATACCAAAAAATGATAGCTGCAACAACAATCAAAACTCCTATTATGAATCCCACTAAACCTTCCAAATTATTTCCTCCCTATCTATTCATAAATATCTCGATCTAAACCTAATCCATCAATGATATTCATTATAATCTTAATTTCCTTTTGGGCTTCTTCTTTTACAGCACCAAAATCAATTTCATCAAAAATCTTTGGCTCCATTGCATCTTTATTATTATGAATTGCCACATGTAATTTATTTTCAACAAAACCAAACATAATCGAACCATCCATGTTTTTCTGCAAATCCTTTAACATGGACATAAAGTGTGGTGTCAAAATGTAATAAGCTTCATGATCATCCTGACAGAATACATCAAACATATCATTAAAGTCCATATCTTCCAGTTTGATTCGATAACGACGTTCTTCTGATTCCGTGAAAAAAGAACTTTTCTTATGTGCATTAGGAAACTTATTACCAACAATCTGCAAGTCAAAATGAAACTCCTTATTAAACTCAAATATAAGCCATCTTCCATGTAAATATGTAACTGTATATGATGTTTTACCAGTGCTGACGTGTTGTTGAATTTTTATATCAGCACGTTCAAATTTTACATCCTTATAATATCCTTGTATATAATCATTACTAGTGTATAAGTTCCCTAAGCACATTATCCCTGTTTCTTTAATAACTTCTTGTTCTATACCTTTTTCTCCTTGATAGACGATTGGTGAAAAAGCTTCACGAAATGGTGTTTCAACAAAGGTAGCTTTAAATCTATTCTTAAACTCGCCCGAGATTTTAAAATAACCCGTTATCTTTCCTAATAAATATCCTATCCCTAAACCCATAGGAATTGAAAAAAATACTCCTATTTGAATCACTCCATTGGAAATAAATATGAAAAAGCTTAGTATTATTACTGCAAAGGATATAACGATTATTATTTTAAGAAGCGATGCCGCCTTACTTCTTAATTTTTCTAAATCTAATATAGAATCCTCCATAATTTTCCCCTAACTTTAGTTTATATCACTATTATACCGTAATACAGTAGGCATACAACCGTTTCGAATGATTTTAATGAAATGTTAATCATCTACTAATTTTTTTGTTTCAGCTTGTGTTTAAAACATTTTTCATAGTAGTCCTATTTATATGTATTTATTTTTTATAAAGAACTCTTGCTGCAGGAACAACCTTGGAAGCTGTATCTGTATGTACTGATTGATCATCAAAAAATATGTTTGCACCGAAGGCTTTTAATACTTCACTTTTTTCAATCCCACCAAGAAAAAAGGCCTCATCTATCCTAACATTCCAAGCTCGTAATGTACGAATCACTCTTTCGTGGGCTGGTGCATTTCGAGCTGTTACTAAGGCAGTTCGAATGGGAACTGATTCTTTAGGAAATTGCTGTTGTATAATCGATATTGTTTTTAAAAGTTTTGCAAAAGGTCCTTCTGGTAAGGGCTTTTGTGCATTGGCATGCTCATGCTCAGCGAATGCTTTTAGTCCATCTGCTTGATATATTTGCTCGGATTCATCAGAGAAAATAACTGCATCCCCATCGAAAGCGATTCTAATCTGAGCAATCTCTTGGTTTGGTTCAATTGGAAATTCTCCGTGAGAACAAATGATACCTGCAGCTATATTGGCATTAATTGCTTCCTGAACATCATCTTCATTTGCAGATAAAAAGAGATCTGTTTTAAACGCACTAAGATACGGCGAAATTTTAAGTCCACCGACCAATGCTGCTCTACTAATATTTAAGCCATAGTGTTCAATTGAATTAAATATTCTGAGACTTGTATCTGCGCTATTTTTGGACATAACAATTATTTCAGTTAAATGCCTGTCACCTGTATTTAATTGTTGAAGCGCTTTCACAAGTGGAAATGCGGTGCCTGGTTTTAGAATATCATTCTCATGTGATATCTGGTATTCTGAATAAGCTTTTAGCCCCTCTCGCTCATAAATTGTATTTTCCTCTTCCAAATCAAACAACGCTCGGGACGAAATACCAACTACAAGCTTATCTTCTAGTTTTAAAGGCATATTATTCACACTCCAATCCTTTTCATTAAATAAAAAATACTTTGCTTTAGCTCTGTATATAGTGTAAGAAATGACTTTCCATATTGGCTGAAGACCCACAACTTCAGTGCAATGAAAAGTCATTCTTAATAATCTTATACTTTGAGTAAACCTCTAAAACCCCTTGCAGCATAATAAGATTCTGCTCCGTTATGGTACATAAAAACAGTATCGTACCGACGATCACAGAAGATTGCACCACCCAACTTTCGAATATCATCTGGTGTTTTCACCCAGCTGGACGTTTTAGTATCAAATTTCCCAAGTTTTTGTAACTCGCGGTATTGTTCTTCTGTTAACATCTCTATCCCCATGTCGGTAGCCATATCTATGGCATTGTTTTTCGGCTTGTTTTCTTTTCTTGACTCTAGTGCTTCTAAGTCGTAACAAATACTTCTACGACCTTTGGGACTTTCCATGGAACAATCACAAAAGATAATTTCACCTGTCTCTTCACTATAACCAATCACATCTGGCTCACCACCAGTTTGTTCCATTTCATAAAGTGACCAAATCTTATTACTATTATTTTCCAGTTTCATTTGTATTTCTGACCAAACAAGATTATTGTGGCGTTCCATATTTTTTTCAAAACGAAGCTTTAAAATACTTAATATCTCTTCCTGTTGCTCTGGTTGTAACTTTCGTATTTCATTTTTCATGAACGAGACCTCCTTATATTCTGTTCCAAACTTAAATTTTTCTTTCCATGCAGATGGAATCAGGCATTTTAGCATACTGTCCATAATTTGGTATCACTTTATATCCTGCCTTTTTGTACACATAAAAAGCTGCCTCTAACTGCTTTCCAGTTTCTAATATACACCATTTATAACCCTTTATTTTTGCATTTGCTTCTAATCTTCTTATCAACTCAGCACTCAATCCCATGTTACGACAAGGTGGTTCTGTATAAATTCGCTTTAACTCTGCATGTTCTTCGTCATATAGTTTAAAAGCACCGCATGCAACTGGATCTCCATTGCGATACACCACTATTACGTCATGGATACTATCTCTTTGATTATACTGATCATACTGACCTCTTTGAACTTTTTTCCCAACTACTTCGTCAAGATAACAGTCCAAGCTGTCGCAAAGCTTAGCAAAGTCCGGATCATCCCCATTGGTATCTTTGAACTCTAATTCTGTTAAAGTTGATAACTGCATTTTAGCTTTTTTACTAAATTTATCAACAACTGCATCATATGCTTCATCAACCATTTGAAACAACAAGTCTATATCGTTAAATAAATCCAGATCAATGGTATTCCAATACGGTTGCTGTACTGGTGGACAATGATAACCTCTTACTATAATCCCTGGATAAAGTTGTCGATATAAATTAGCTTTCTCAGGATCACATTTCAATGTTAGCTTGAAGAATTTCTCTTCAGGATTCAGTTGCGCAAATATTTTTCCCATTACTCGATAGCAGATGGGATATTTCCCAAATGGTCTTGTCTCATACGCACCTGCTTGGCTCATACAGTATTCTTCTATTGCTTGCACTACTTCTATAGTATTCTCCATTTTTGGTCTCCTTAGTTAATTAGCACTATATCATACCTATAAAAATCATATTTATCCTCACAACTTTAACTAATTGCTTTTGCATTTTGATATGTAACATAAACATGTCCAATTCCGAAAACTATAGCGCTAACCACTAATAAATATCGTCTAGACGTAATACCGCTTGTAAGAAAAATTATTGTAGGAATTATGGCAAGAGCCATACTTTTCCAGAACTTCACATTCGCAAAATATGTAATCCAGATAATCCAGTAAGCGATGATAAATATGACATTTCCAGTCATATAAATTATAAATGTCTCAACCGATGAAAATCCAAATTCAGCTAAGCCAATATGAAATGTCATAAAAAACATGGACGCATATCTACCAATTTGCTCTAAGTTATTCATTCCACGATTCTTGCATTTATTCTCCAGTCCATGGAATTTTACTGCATATACAATGTTTGGAAGCATTATCAACAATACAATAACTAACCCAACAATATCTATCCATCTAGGCCCTAATTGTCCTGCAACAAAAATAGAAGTTGGTCCATCCGCACCGCCAATCACATTAATATTCATATTCTCAATCCTCTTATTCAGCATATATTAAAGCTTTATCCGTAGATGGAAATCAGCTGATTACTTTTAAACTTTCTTTTACATTAGAATCGTATATTCCACCATGGTAACAAATAATTTTATTAATATCATAGTTTAGTAAGTTGTGAATAGAATCCTTGGCATCTTGCATATTCAATACAAACTGAGGCATCGCCATGCATAATTTCTTATTTTCTACTACCAAAGCATCTCCTGCGATAAGCACTCTCTCCTTTACGACATAGAGCGAGATATGTCCCGGCATATGTCCTTTCGTATCCACCACCTTGATACCACCACAAAAAGGAAGAATGTCTCCTGTGTTTACCTCAGTAACATCGTCAACTTTACCAATAGAGGCAATAAAGCTTTGAAATTGCTTACCACCTTCCTTTTCGCTCTCAGGCAAAGTATCTTGAATATCCTCTGCTTGCTGTAAACGTAATGATTTACGCTGTCCAGTAATATAGGGAGCTTCCTCTTTGGAACATAGGATCTCCACATCTGGATAACTCTCTTTTATCTCACGTAATGCTCCCATATGATCATGATCGTGGTGCGTAATGATGATTTTTGTTAACTGACTTAGGGATAATCCTATTTTATTCATCTCATATTCTATCTGTGGTAACGAATCCGGATATCCGCAGTCAATCAGAATTAATTCATTATCATCTTTCACTAGTGTGGGATATATAATAAGGTCAGTGTTTTCCATATGAAACGTGATTGGTAGCACAAAAATGCTGTTCATTATATCAACTCCCGTCTTAAATTTATTTTATATATTCCTGCGTGTTTTCTCATTTTGACCAATTTAATACTAATTCTACTTCTCCAGTACCTTCATCGATTTGTTCATTAGAAACCAAAAAATTTTCTCTCAGATAAAATTGAACAGCACGAAGATTTTTTTTATAAACTTGCAAATGCAATTCCGTACATTTATCCTTTACATAATCGAGTAAATCTCTACCTATCCCCATAGATTGACTATTTGCATTGATAAATATTCCAGCAATATAACTATCCATTAATCCAATAAATCCCTGAATGATATGATTGGTTTCATAAACATATATTTTTGAAACAGGTAACATTTCTTCCACCATATTAAAATTTTCTTGCCAGTAACTTTTGTCAATAAAATTGTGAGCCTCTATGTTTGTTTCAAGCCATATTTTCATTACAGTTTCTAAATCATCTATTTTAAATTCTCTGATCATATATACCTCTAAAACAAATCTGGATTCATAAAAAGAACGACTAGTTCACAGATCTCACCTACCTCATCAAGTCCCCAAAAATCACTATAAAAACCATCTCCTAAGCCACTTGCAAACATTACAATCTCAGAATTATCCTTTGGATTTTGCCAACGCAAAAAATCTCCACCTTCACGTTGTAATTCAGGAAAAGCCTGATAGCTTTCTGCAAATAATTCTTCAAAATAATCATCATATATGTTTCTATCTTGATTCCTGGCATACCATTCGGAGAGAAATTCCCAATAGCTTACTGCGGATTCTTGGTCACAAAAGCATGCCATTCCAGCTTCAACTGGAAAACCTGCAAAAACATTTTTGATCGTCCCTTCCTCATCCGCGATTGCCGAAGCAAGTTCATAATTTTTTGCTTCTGTATTCTTTACCTTTAATCTTGCACCTACTATACGTCGTCCTGCTATTTCTGAATCCATAATAGATAACGTAATAGGATACTTACCGGCTGGAATCTTTTTCTCAAGCATTGTAATAGATTTAGGATCCTGCAGATAACATAGTGGATCTGCAACAATAATACGTCCTGATGAGAAATTACATTCAGCAAATTCAAAATGCCTCATCCGCTTATCCATTTCAAAAACCTTTTGAACCATTTCTATATCTAAGGTTTCACCACTAATGAATTTAAGATTTTTTTCAAAGGCAATCTGAATCGGCGACTTGTCATAACGTTCCGCCTGTTTCATCCAATATTCTCTTATCTCTTCAACCATAGTAACACATTCGTTCTCAGCAGTATTTTTATTATATTCTGTCATATTACTATAGATATGTCCACAATGCTCTAATGCCTCGTCTTCGTATCCACCGCAAACACCTACATACCATTTTCCCAATAAATCCTTCTTGAACTTAAAAATATAGTAATGCATGTCATGTAAATCAAATTCTCCAGCTAATTCAATTTTGTAAGGTTTCTTTCCCAATTCTTCAGCATCAGATAACCACTCAATCATTGAGTTTATTGCTGCTATCTTTTGTTCATTCGTCACAATTATATTCCTCCCTTAATTATTAAAATCATCAGCCCTTTTGTGAGCATTCTTTTTTATAAGGTTGAGCTGAAAGACTTCCACGGCACCCATTCTTTTTAAAGAAAACTATAAAAAACAGCTTATTGATCGGGCTCAATATTGTATGTAATAATATGAATCTTTTAGAATAATACTCTGGTGCTGCGAACTTATCCACCTTTTCTTTTTCAAATTTACCATACTTTGCAAAGACTTCACCCATCTCAGTAAAGGGAGCTACCATACTTTTAGCAGCTGCATCGGGTAGCATATGGGTTATAAACATGCTGCCTTTGATCAGGGTTCCTCCATATTCACAATTTAAAAATCCGGGTAGTTGCTCCAGATAACGTTCCCCACAACGCAACTGAGAAGCTTCTGAAAAGCCGCCCTGAAGAAGAAAGCTTAGCTTGGTTATAGGGCGACCCTCAACGTTTACTTTAGGAGATAAAGTTTCAAGAAATTCCATCATGATTCCCGGAATACACTCAACAAAAAGTGGCAGTGCAAATAGAATATTCTCATTATTGTAAAAAGCTTCTCTTATAATATCCCATTTTCCATGTTCAGAAAGGTTATATATATCAACTGTATTACCCTGCTTTGTATAGCCTTCTGCAAAAGCTTGAACAATAATATTCGTATTGCTTTTTGCTACCATACGCGGCGAACAATTAACAATTAGTAAGTTCATGAAATAACTTCCCCCTTTCATCAATCTCATAGGCACCTAACGAATGACCATGTAAATTAATCTGCACGCGCTCAAGCCACAAATTCAAATAGTCATTATCTGCACTACCAGCATATAGAAGTGCCATATCTGGCTGTTTCTTCTTATAACGAGAATAATGGCGCATCTGGCCGTTTTTAAACTTTAGATGCATTGTAGCTAGCGGCAAGATTCGATCAATCAGGTTTTTCATTTGGCTACAGACAAAACCAAGTTTCGTCTCTGTTAGAAAAATAACGCCATCTGCCTGCAAGATTTTAATCAGAATCTGCTCATAATCATCTTTGATACAACACAATCCAGGAGTCTTTATCCAACAGTCGTTACAACCAATACAATGACTGATTTTCATTCCGCTAGTTACAACTGACTGTAATTGTCCAACATGTTGTCCAAGTTCCTTATGTACGGTTTCAAAAGCTGGGTTATCATCTGTCAGTGTACTAATCAAAAGATAATTTCTATTGGTTTTATTATTATTTTGCATTGTAGATTAACCTCTTTCTATGCTTGTTTTTAAACTATCACTGTAAATCAATCGAATAAAGAACATGATTCCTCAACGGATTGTTCTCTATGATATTGGGATGCTCAAATTCCATAACTTTAACCATACCAACTTTTTTCATTACATGTTCAGAAGGCAGATTGATTTTCGAGGTAAAACTGTATATTTTATTGAATCCTAACTGATCCAATCCATATTTTAGGCATGCCTTTGCTCCTTCTGTAGCAAAACCATTCCCCCACACATCATACTTAAGCCTCCAACCTATTTCAATACAAGGAGTAAATGGAGACTTAAAGTTAGCCCAATGAAATCCGATAAAACCAATAAAGTCACTACTTTGTTTAATTTCTACTGCATATAGACCATACCCGTAATGATCGAATTCATCTTGGATTACGTTATAAAATTTATCTGTTTCCTCATCAGTAAGTGCTTTTGTGAAATATTCCATAACCCTTGGATCTTTATTCATCTTTCGAAAATCACTTAGATCTTGTTCTTTCCAATCGCGAAATACCAACCGTTTTGTTTCAAAATATATCATGTTATCTCCTATTCAGTAACCACCTTAATCAAAACATTAAGAATCTATGTGTGGAACTCCGTTTATGCTCTTAATATTTTTTGCATTGCCTTACCTTTTGCTAATTCATCTATTAATTTATCTAAGTATCTGATTTGTCGCATTAAATCATCTTCAATTTCTTCTACCCGATAGCCACAGATAACTCCTTTGATTAATATAGCATTGGGATTAAAAAGAGGCGCTTCCTTAAAAAAAGTCTCTACATCCGTTTCCTGACTAATTTGTTGCTGTAGTGTGTATTCATCATAACCAGTAAGCCAGAATATTATTTCATCTACTTCTTGTTTTGTTCTTCCTTTTTTCTCTACTTTTTGTATATAAAGTGGATAAATGCTTGAAAATGGCATTGTGAAAATTCGCGGTTTCTCCATATGAAAACCCTCCTTTGTATTATTTGCTTTTTGGATTTTAAAGTTCCAAAACATAAAGTTCATTTTGTTCATCAAAAGTAAAATTACAAGATAATAATGTTCCACATGATTTCATATTTTCAGGTTCAGGTTGGACTATGATACGTTTTGCATTGTCACATAAGCTAATTCTTTCTATTAACGACTTAATTATCTGTTTCCCTAAACCTTTCCCTAGATAGTTTGCTTCCCCTATCATATAGTCAATACTGTAAGTACCTTCCATATCAATATCGCCATGCCAAGTCTCTCCACCATTTTTATATTCATAATACTGACAAAAGCCTATTGGCTTATCCTCAGACTCGACTATAAAATGATGCACCCAATTAAATTCGCTGTTTCGGTTCTTAATCTCATTGAGCCAGTCCTCTGGTTCATGATACCACCTTGCAACATGGGGAGTATATAACCATTTTGTAAACAAATCTACATCATGGTCAAGTAATGCCCTAATCTTAATTGCATTTTCCTTTCCATATGGAAAGTTATGTTCTGCTTTCGATTGGAATTCCTTGATACTTTGTATTTTACCAAATGCATCAAATTCAACAAGAGATATTCCATCAAATCCTTCTATTGCATTGTTGTAATTACATTCAAAATACCATTCAACTACCGTTATATTATCTTGATGTATAAACTGCTTAATATCCCATTTTAGTACAGTTCCGCACTGATTCCAGTCCACAAACCATGTAAGTACTTGGTTGATGCCTTGGTATTCTGGTCCATAACATTCACTATAATAAATGTTCTTGGACATAATATCTGAAATTACACTATCATCTTTATTCAACCAAGCAGCAAAATACTTTTTAATAATATCTTCTTGTTCCAATATAAAAACACCTCCCTGTTAGTTAATAAACTAAGGTTCAGTAGAAATTTTATTATGTTCCAGGATAGTTTAGGACTTCTGTACGTCCTTGTAATAAGTTAATGGAATTTCCAGCTCACTTATACAAAGATCATGATCAGTCTTCTCCCATAATCTACGTATAATATCTGTACATTTGACGGCATCGCAGCAATATACAATTGCATCTCCTAATTTCGAGTAAATGACTGCACCAAGTTCTTCTAATGGCTTTTTGTAATTTGGATAAAAATCTGAACATCCACCAGCGAGACCCTTGGTAAAATGTGGATGAAATGGAGCTGTAGTATGAATCCTTCCAGATTCGTCCTTAATTGTAAGAACAAACGCTTTATCGCTTAATCTGTCTGGAATGTCTAACATTTCATCAACCGCGTGAAAGTATGTGTTTTTATCGTGACCAACTCCAAGTAATAGAATTTTTGCATGCTCATCATATAATCTAGACCAGCAGCCACCGATAGGTGCAGGTGATGTAGCCATCTCTTCGCCTTTAATATACTCTCTTGCTCTTTGGCCAAAAGCCACAATGGAATGCGTAGGATGAAGTGAACGTACTCCATCTTTACGTGTCACAGCTAAACATGGTAACGCTCCAATGCATGGCATTGTAGTCTTAACATCAAAATAAGGATTATCCTCAACAACATTAGCCCAAGTATGTGTGGGAATAAGAAACAATCCTTCGTAAAGATACTCACAAAAAGCATCTATCAACATATCGGCACCACCGTCCAGTTCTCCGATTGCTTTTAATGATGTGTGTATTAAAACGGTATCATCGTGCTTTATACCTATATTCTCAAGAAATCTTAGTATGTCATTTTTTGTAGTCATTATTTCACTCCTATTTATTGTTCTGGTACATTTCTGGCTATGAGCCAATATGTTCTCTTTATCATCTAGGTGATAAGTTTGATATAATCTAACTTATAGGTTCATCAACATTTCATATAACTTATTGACAGTTTTCCAATTACGAACAGTAGCAGTATCAAAAGTTTTTGATAAACGTGCCGCTAGTTTCGTCTTTCGTATACTTTCATGGCACAGAAAATATATTTCTTTTTTGCCTGTTCCCAACTTATCTGGACCTACATACTCATTACCGATGAGATCTATCTTTGCTTGTTTAGGAGCATTATTTAAAAAATAGACATAAAGGTGCTCTACCTGTGGGTCAGATGCTTCTGCTTCGCTAATATCTAACGGTGTGAATGGAATCTGCTCAATAAGATATTGCAATTCATCAACACTTCTTATCATAACGTCACTTTGAAATCCAAACTTATTATAAAAAGCAGCATGAATTGCATCCTGCAAAGCTGTTTCTTCCAAATCCGATTCAAAAACTGCATTACCACTTTGAATATAGGTATTGACTTTGTGTAAGCCCATATCACTCAACAACTGCTTTAGCTCAGCCATTTTTACAATATTTTTTCCACCCACGTTGATTCCTCTAAATAGTGCAGTGTATTTCATGGTTTTCCTCCAAACTGTCTCTCAAATTTAAAAACTTGCATTATAATCTTTTGCTAATATTGCATACAAGGAGCTATCACATATTCCTTGATTATTCCAATCCGCTTCTCTATGGGTACCTTCATATTTTAGTCCACATTTCATCATAACTCTACCAGAATTAGGGTTTCTAGGATCATGACGTGATTCAACACGGTTTACACCCACTTCTTCAAAAAAGAATTTTATCACTGTTGCTAGTGCTTCAGACGTAATCCCTTGCTTCCACCATTTTCTACCTATGCAGTATCCAATATGCACCATCTTAATCGCATCATCATTATGAACTACAGATATACCCCCGATTGGTTCATCAGAATTATTTTTACAACGATTGCCCACTGGTAATAATCATCTTTACCGTATTGGCCAACCCAATCAGTCAACACCGCATTGCTAATCTCAACTATTTCATGACAAGGCCAAGTTAAAAATTTGGTAACCTCAGGATCACTCGCCCAGTTATTGTACATGGCGTCGACATCTTCAAGTGTAAATGGGCGAAGTGTTAATCTATCTGTCTCAAGCTTTTTTGTACCTAAATGTTTCATCTCTGGACCTCCACAAAAAATTAATAACTACCTTCGTTCTGATAATGACTACCTCTTCATACTTACTTGCAACTTCTTACTTTTTAAACATCTTACACATCCAACGAAAGAACTTATCCTCTTCTTCAAATTGCGGATAATGAGCAGATTTCTCGAATATTACCATCTCATGTGTAGATTGACTTTGTAAACTACTTAGGTATTTCTCTGCAGCTTCTGGTGAAGTCATGCAATCATATTTACCCATGACAAAATAAACAGGAATCTTAATCTTCGTTACTATGTCATATACTGGTTTCTTCAGTGCCTCCATAATTAATGCTTCTTGGTACTTACCAGAAGCTGTATAAAAACCAATTGTATTAAGTAGATTATACTCACTGCCAAATAAAAAACCTTTTGTATAATCCCCATTTTCATCAATATTTCTTGCAGCAAAATTATATTTTCGTACATAATCCCTAGGCACTAGTCTCTGACCGTCTTTGATGGATTTTTCTAATCCACTCAAATGTGTTACATCTTCCATATTTCCTACCTTTTCTGCAGCTTTGATACATTTATGTAAACTATCCAATTCACTTTCTATGGTATCTGACATTTGCCCTATACCTACATATGCACGGTACAGTTTTGGTTCTTTAGCAGCCGCCATGGTAGCAATATAAGTTCCATATGAATGCCCTATTAAAATCATTTGATCCTTATGTAAGTATTCCTCAATATACGTTGTAAGGCTAATTAAATCATCTACATGGGTAGATGCTGACACATTGGAGTAGTCTTTTCCAAACTGATAAGATTTTCCACTTCCACGTTGATCATAGTGGACAATGGTAAACTCCTTCTCAAGCATATCCTGGTATTTTCTAACATATGGTATCTCAGAACAACATGGGCCACCGTGTACAAAAACAATCACTGGATTATCGCGGTTATTCCCTCGAATCATAACTTCAAGCTTTGTCTCATTAATCTTTACTTTCTTTAATTCACTAATACTGTTTTTACCATTTATTTTAGGGGTCCAAGTAGGAAAAATTAAACCCACAACCAATATTAGTATTAAGAAAATGATAACCCACTTTATTACTTTGCCAAATATCTTTAGTGTTTTTTTAGTCATTGTTTCTCTCTTCCCATTCTCTTTTTGAAAGAAATACTCATTTTGTCAAGTCACACGATTGGTTTCATAAATAAGCATTCAGTACGATTATCATGATTACCTTTAGAATTAGCGTATCATAACATCCATATAATTACAATCGAACATAAGATTAATTTGTATAATTTGTGCTATCAGTCAGCATAATTCTTGAATCCATATTGAAGTATAGTTTCCATACATAATTCTCCTTTTTCCATAGAGAAATAACATGAAATACTCCACCTAAATCAGCCGATTCTGGTAATTCAGTTGTTACCTCAATCACATAATGTATCTGAACAGCATCCTCACTTGAAAAAATAACCTCTTCATTGGATATTTCATATTCATTTATGTAAAAACCCTTTATAAATTCTGCATATTCAGCTCCAAGGCATCTATATCCACCACAGATCATAATAGCATCCTCAGCAACCAACTCTTTAAATGCTGCACAATCCCGATTCTTTGCAGCTTTCCAAATTTCATATTCCTTTTCAAATATAAGCTCTTCCTCGTGTTGATAGATCACCGATGTTCCTCCTTACTTATTATCCCTATCCTTCCTCTACTAAGTTATATTAACTTCTCTGTCATATTGTCAAAATAACCTTTTTTATCCAGAATAACCCTATATCCATCTGTTAGTACTCGTTTCGTCCCTTCATCTAATGGTACATCCATCCATGATGGCTCAACGATTCCAAATTCTACTTCCATTTCGTCGTAGAATACTCTGATTGATGTACACGCACCCCATAACTCAACAGAAAACTTTTTAACAGTGCCAAACTGATGTATAAACATAGAATTGCTCACTAGTTCGGATTTTTCCAACGTCAATATCACCAAGTCAATATCTGATTCAATAGTTTCTGCTCCCCTAGCATGAGAGCCAACTAAAATAATACTATCAATTAATACATCATTTTCTCCCCAATTTAGGAGCTCATTTAAAAATCCATTACGCATAGTAGCCTCCATTCAAAAAATACTTTTATATCTCACCTGTTCTTTCTATAAATACTGTGAATAGGTCCTTTGTTGTCTTTTCTAATTTTTGCTTCATAATCTGCAAGAATAATATAATATTCCAAGCTTACTATTTGTTAGCTTATGTAAGTACTCATATAATAAAAAAAAGATCAAGATTCCTCTGGTTCATTATAGGCATACCAATCTGATTCTTGTCTTGCGAAATGAATAATCCTTCATAGTTACCTGCATATAAGTCAGTAGTATAGGCATCATCAAAAATCATGGTACGCCACTCACTACCATCATATCTTTCACGCATCCAGAAATCAATAAAATATACATAATGAAAAACCTGCTGCCAAAAAGGTGCCTCATTATATGAATCAGCCCAGATTTTCTCCGGGCAAACTTCTACAAGAATACGTGCCATGTGAAATGTAGAGTCAAACTGATTTCTCAGAGCCTCTGTAATCAATCTTTTCATTATAACCCCTCCTAAATCATCATATCCAAGCAACTTAGGATTGTTATATAAAATGAAATTACCCTGTGTTTGTTATCTCTACAAACCAAAATTTAAAAGTACATTTTCTATCAATTCTTCAATTGACATTGTTCCATCTGTTATCAAAGAATTGTATCCTGCTAAATTGCACTGACTTCTTACTTCTTGAGCAAATAAAATGTCTCTTTCCATCCAGTTTTCAAAAGCCCTTTCTTTATTCCTGCAGCCTTCTAAAACATCAGGAACCCATGGTCTATCTTTATAATGGGAAATCTGAAATTCTCTTGTGGGTGTAATACAAATATAATGTTTCTTATCAACATTAAGTTGCAAAATTAATTCTGGTAGAAAAGCTGCTCCTTCAGTAATTATACCATTCAAAGAATCAATTTTATTAATATCTTCTAAGAGAAATTCAAATATCTCTCTATAAAACTGCAGTTCCTCCACATTTTGTTCTACTGGACTTCTCATCCATATTTGATCAGGTGTCATACCTTTTTGTTTTTTACAAATTGGTTTATTCCTTTCTGCACCTCGCATAACATAATTTTCTAAGAAATCATCTACTTTGAAGTAGTACAGACCATATTTCTTTGCAATAAATTCAGCAACTGTACTTTTACCACTACAAGGCGAACCTCCAATATAATATACATCCATCATCTAATAATCCTCCTAAATTTATTCTTATTAGCTGATATAATCAAATATCCATAATCACTACACCTTTCATAATATAAAACTATTGCAGCTCTCTTTGCTTTAACCTGTGATTCAAACGATATGTCAGATTTTAATTCAATTATTGCTGTTTTCTTTTTCTTGCTTACGCAACATTCCATATTTGTTATCTGGTAAGTATTCAAAATGATGCTTATGATATAACAAGTCAGCTGGATGATTTGCTATAAGACAAACATAACTGTCATCATATGTGTTATCTTCAAAATACTCATCGATAGCCTTCATAATTTGTTCTGCATATCCTTTACGCTGATACTCCTCGTCTATCATGATATCGCTCACAACATATGTTATACCACCATCGCCAACTATTCTACCAAATCCAATAAGTTTTTCTTTATCATAAAGAGACACCGTATATAAAGAATTATCTAGAGCAATTTGGCTTCGTTGTAAATCTTTATTTCCCATTCCAGAACGTAACCTAAGGCCTACATAATCTCGTGCTGTGGGAGCTTCATAAACAATCTGTATACACATATATCATCCTCCATAAATATTTTTTAATCGTATCATTTACTATAACGTGAAATCGGTCTGACTTGTCATTTACTCATATTTCGGTCTAGAAATAGAAATTTATGGTTACCTGATTTTTTCTGTCTTTGTTATAATAAAGCTATTACGTTGATAAAGAGACAATGCTTTTTCATTCCATTTAGCAACATGAATTATAATAGGATCATCATTATATGTCCTAATATAATTTATTGCCCAATGTAATAATTCCTTACCTATACCATTATTCTGGTATTTTTTATTTACAACTAAATCATCAATCTCATTTCCATAACAGGCAACACTGCCTAAAATAATCTCATCTTGAAGAAGTAAATAAATATCTTTCATTTTATTTTTCACCTGTTCAATATCCGAATAAAAATTATATGGCTGTATCTCAAGCGCATTTCTCATATCATAAAAACATTCATTATAAATAAGTTCATACTGTGAATAATATTTTTTCTGGAAGGATATTAGTTCAACATTCGGAAATGGAATTTCTTTCTCAATAAATTGCATCTCATAAGCAATTACTTCCATCATAAACCTCCCCTACTAATTCAAATAGCACAAAATCCAAACTAATTTTCTACTTCTTTAAATTCTCCTCTTTATGAAAAAAGGATTTTTCTAAAATAACAAATTCTTCATCTGTACACACTTCCCTACAATAACTACGGTATTTCTCAGATCTATTTAACATATCATTTATTTTATTACAAGGGAAACAGTTACACTGATTACATTTCTCCACATTATGTTCCTTTGTACATTCTACTAATTCGTATGTGCACTGTTTATGAGATGAACAGCCTGTACATTGAATCTCTTCATTTGATACAACCTTATCTCTCCAACCTACTCTATACCATAATTCTGCTACTTTATGTAAATCTTCTGCACTGTGAGCATTATATCTAGGACATTCTCTGCAGTTATCACCACATAAAGTTATTAAGTCTTCCATGGTATTACATTCTACATATAGAGCTGTTACATAATCACAATATTTATATTCATCCAACCAACCATCATGCCACATATTATATGTATTACTATTGTAAATCTTATCTATATAATTCTTTCTTTCCTGTGGAGATGAAAAATATCTAAAATATAGTTTATTATCCTCGTTACATAATTCAGATAAATGCTTTATTGCAAGTCCCTCAAACACTTTTTGTGTTCTAGTATAATACGATAAAATATCCGAATATTCTTTGCTTGACAAAACCCATACTACATTATTACCAGACACACTGGGTAAATATTTTTCACTTATTATTCTCTCAATTAGATCCTTATATGTTGCATTATCTGTGAAAACAAAAGGTCGTTGATGGTCACTTACATCATCGCCAAGGCATACGCTTTCTCTATTGATTAATATTTCCATTATGTTCACCTCCATTTTATTGTCACTAGTTTATTACTCAATTAGTCGAATCCATTCCCACCAAAAATAATGATATTCTCTTTCATAGACTTTATATTTTTCATTGCATTTCATACATTTCATAATATAATAATCTACGTAATTACTATTTTCTACATTAACAATATTTTGGATAGTCATATTTCCATTTTTCTCTTCATCTCTTGGATTAGAATCTTCACCAAGCAAACAGCATGAGCATCCTGTTCCTTTCTTATAAAACTCTATGATTTCAATTGCCTTATCAATAAACCTTTGATTAGGTGCAATGAGGCCTCCCATATTAAGCCCTTTTGTACTTGCTTTAATATCTTCTAGATACGGAATAAATTGCTTCATTCTTTCATTATCTTGACCTAAGGATATTATATTACAACTTGCCTCCCATACTTTATGAGTATCACGCGATAAAATATTATGTATAATTTCTTGTGTGGTTTTTGTACTTTTAATCATATCATTTACTCTACCCCTTTAAATTAACTATTCCTATTATCTAATC
>JAEZUR010000167.1 GCA_023420935.1 Bacillota bacterium
TGTTGGGAAAATATGTAGACTTTATCAATTTGCCGTTTCTCCTGTAAAGGTGGGGGGGAATATGAAGCTTATTGTAATGCCACCAGATAAGTTATTAAAAGCTTTTAGCCAAGAATGGCCAAACGGCTTATTTATCGAGATGGGTATGGGTATAATAATGACATTTCTTATACTTGGAATTTCATATATAGTTTTTCGAAGAGCGGACTTGAAATAGGTAAGGAGGTACTATGTTTTTTAAGATTTTTCTATATGAATGGAAACGCCAATGGAAGAGAAAAAGCACCAAAATATGCTTTCTTTTGTTATTTATAGATCTATTTCTTGTAGAGTTCGTATATATTTACCTACTTGGGCCAATCGGTATTTTTAGAAATAGTTTGGTCGCAGAAAAGTTTATTCGTACATACGGTGTTATAATTTCTATAGTACCAAAAACAATGGATGAGATTTATCAGGATTTTTTCATTAGATATGGAACTTGCTTGGATGCTTCAGGGCAGTTGGCAAGAGAGTTTATAGATATTCTTGGGTCTGTTTTTTGTTTTTTTTCCTTTTTGATTGGTTGCTTTATGATAGGAGAAGAACAGCAGAAAAAAGATAACACTGTCTTAAAATGGGGGGATAGACTACCTTCTATTTATTTACCTGCAAAGTTTATGGGAGCAATGGCATATACTACAATATTCATGATAGTAATGACGGTAATCCCATTTGTATCTTCATTTCGTCTTAGGCAGGAAGGATATACTGGCAGTCCGATCGCTTTTATAAAATATATGACTGGTTGGATGTTGCCAACAATTTTAATTCTTTATCTATTGCAAATGCTGATGAGTCTTTATGTAAAAGAGAAAGAAGTCAGGATATTTTTACATTTTGTGTTGGTTTTCATAGTAAACCTGCCTTACAATCAATATCACCTATATCGGCTTATCATAAGATTTAACGAAGTTGATGAGTTATTTTATGAAGAAGTTAAGAGGCAAATATTAATAAATCGTATTTTTGTGATATTATTGAGTGCAGTTATATATTATATTATTGTAAAATCTTTAAGGAAGAGTAAAGGTTAATTAATTTGATAAATTTATAGGGATGTAATGCATTGTAATGATGACATGAAACAATATATTTGCTTATAAGAATTGAGGATAATTATATGAATAGAAAAAGAAATGTTATTTTTTTTATTTTAATTGTAATCATTTTTATTATTTTGAGAATGAATTTCACAATTATAGATCATAAACGTGAAATGAGTAATTCTCTTTCTGTATATAAAGACGTCTCTGATTCAAATGGTAAAAGGAATCCTACTGCAGATAGAATAAATTTAATTTTTAATGAACATAAGAGCAAAGACAATGTAGTACCAGAAAAATTAATAGAAATTAGTAAAAATAATATAGCTAAAATTTATTATAAACAAGAATACAAAAATTATGAATTTATTGTATGTTTGGATCATAATGATACTTTGAATATTGTATATTCAAAAGATAAAAAATATTATTCAATGTGTCAAATTTTAGATTGGACTAATGGAGATTATTATGTTTATGAACATGAAAAAGGAAACGGTATTACAACTTATAAAGATATTTTAGGATATTCGGGAATTAAAATAGAATTACAGAACGGAGCAGCGTCTAGATATATTTTTTATATAATCATTGATGATACTCCAACTCTTTTATTATCGAGTAGTTTATCAGGTGAATTTTCAGAATTCGATATTGATAGAGATGGACAAAAAGAATTACTTGCATTTGACGGTTATATGTATATTAAAATTGATAATAAGTTATTTATAGCAACATATGTTTATGACAAAACCAAGATAAAACAAGTGTTTTTCAAAGATGAACTTAGAAAATATATCGTGTATTTCGATGATGGAACTAGTAAAGAATATAAATATGATATAAAACAAAAATGTTTAATTGAGTTATTACATTGATGAAACATTGCAATTAAGTTAGAAAATAGAAAATCAATATCACCGAGCAGAGTATAAAATACCCTGCTCATTTTTTGTGTGAAATTTTAAAATGAATTTTAGCTTATGCAGAAATAATGCTATTGACAGATCAAACAAAGTTACATATAATATTGAATATAAATTCAATGAATGGAGATTCAATGTATTGGGTACACGAGAGGAACAAAAAGAAAAACGAAGGAATGAAATTCTGGAAGCTGGCCTAGACTTATTTATTCGTAAAGGATATACAGCAACGAAGATTAAAGACATCGCAGAACAAGTTGGAATGAGTGTAGGGCTTTTATTTCATTATTTCGAATCCAAAGAAAAGTTATATGAAGAGCTGATTAAGATAGGTATCTCTGGGCCGATGAGTGTAATGAAACTAACCGATATGGAACCTCTGGTTTTCTTTAAAGTAGTTGCGGATCAGATTCTGGAGTCAGTTATAGAACAGCCTTTTGTTGCAAAAATGTTCGTGTTGATGAGTCAAGCTTATTACAACGATGCAGCACCACAAAGCATTAAGGATTTGTTAGTGAGCTTTGATATTTATCAGCCTACCATGCTTCTCATTGAGAAGGGGCAGGCAGATCACACCATTCGGGAGGGTGATGCTTATGCTTTAGCGATAGCCTATTGGTGCGCTATTCAGGGGATAGCAGAACAGTTAGCCCTGAATCCAGCTGCTCATTGTCCAAAAAGTGAATGGATTGTAGATATGTTAAGGGGGAATCGTAAATGAGGAAAGTAATAATTATAGGTGCAGGAATTGCTGGCCTTACAGCAGGTATTTATGCTATTCAGAGTGGGTTTGATGTGACGATTTATGAAAGTCATACCATTCCAGGAGGAGCATCCACAAGCTGGAGAAGAAAGGGATATTTATTCGAGGGTGGTATGCATTGGCTTACTGGATCATCTAAGAATACTACGTTAAATAAGATATGGCATGAGGTAGGTGCTTTAAATGATAGTGTTGTAATTCATAATAGAGACCCATTCCTTACCTTTGAACAGGAAGGTAAAAAGATTTGCCTATATCGAGATGTTGAAAAACTTCAAGAACACTTTTTGGAGATTGCTCCAGAAGATAAGAAAGAAATTATCAAATTGTGTCGTGATATCAAGAAGTTTACCAAGCTTCAGATGCCTATACTAGATATCAAAGGCGTAAAAGTGAAACATAAGTCAACCATGCCCATATCAGCTATCTTAAGTTTACTACCTGCGATAAGTAGAATGTCATTCTATCGGAATCAAACGGTTAAAGAATATTCAGAACGATATAAGAATCCAATCTTAAAATTATTTCTTCAGGATGCCGTTGGATCAGAGAATTGTGCTACGGCAATGGTTTTTACCTTGGCCACGTTAGCCTCCGGTGATGGAGGTTATCCAGAAGGAGGATCACTTGCAATGGCAGGGCGTATGGCTAAGTACTTTGAAGCATTGGGAGGAACCATACAATATGGCAAGTCTGTGAGCCAAGTAATCGTTCAGAATAGAATTGCAAAAGGAGTTGTCATCGATAACGAGCATATTCCAGCAGATGCAGTAATTATAACACAAGATACAAGGGTTGCCATTGATACGATGTTTGAAAAGCCGCTTCAAGAGCAATGGGCAAATAATATGCGTAAAACCATTAAGCCGGCATTGAACACATTTATCTGCTTAGGGGTAGAAGCTAATTTATCCGAATTATCTGAATCAGTTTCATTTATCCCACATGAACCATTTCAGTGTGGTGGTAAAGAAGTTTCTGTGATTGGGATTAACAATTATGCAAGCTATGAAGGATATGCTCCAGAAGGATGTACAGCTGTTACTTCAATTATCATGGGAGACAGTTATAATTATTGGAAACAGTGCAAAGAAAATGGAACCTATGAAATGGAAAAGCAAAAGGTAGCAGATGCTTTCATTAATATATTAGAGCATAAATATCCAAAGGTAAAAGGTAAGATTACGGTTTGGGATGTGGCAACACCATTGACTTATGAACGTTATTTAGGATCTTATAAAGGTTCTTGGATGTCCATAATGGAAAAAGGCGACAGTATGAAAACCTATCCATCAAAGCCAGAAAGTATTGCTAATGTCTATTTCGCTGGTCAACGTGTTTCACCGCCAGGAGGACTTCCGATTGCTGTAGAAACGGGAAGAAAAGCGGTTCAATATTTATGTAAAGATACGGATACTGTTTTTCAAGGAAATATATAATAAATGTGATGAAAGCTTTCTATGATAATACTTGAATCATAGAAAGCTTTTTCGTTTACAAAGTATATAGGAAGTGAGAATGAAATGTTTAAAAGTATAATGAAATTTAGCATGATCAGTCCTACATTACTTATATTGATAAATACTCTTTAATATAAAATGACATTAAAAGATCAAATTTAACAGAAGAGTTATCTAGTTCTGTGCCTAATAAATCCTTAATTTTTCGAATACGGTAAACAATAGTATTACGGTGAGTATATAATCGGTTGGCAGTCTCAATCAGGTTGCAATCAGATAATAAGAAACATCGAAGGGTATTAATATAATCGGTATCGTGCTCTTCATCGTGTTGTTCCAATAAACCAAGATTTC
The DNA here is from genome assembly GCA_023420935.1 of Bacillota bacterium. GTDB lineage: Bacteria > Bacillota > Clostridia > Lachnospirales > Lachnospiraceae > Mobilisporobacter. The sequence goes on from JAEZUR010000167.1 coordinate 4,589, forward strand.
GCTGATAAATGAATGGTAGCATATCAGGATCTGAGTTACAGAATAGAAGTTGAAAGATTCCCAATTCCTCAAAGATAACATACGAACGCTTCCATAGATCTCCGATAGCTAAGGAAAAGCAAGCGCGTTTGTAACTCTGTCCAATTTGCGTTATGGTATGTATCTCATCACTCACACCTAGAATAATGCTATCACAATAGCAAAGTACCTCGATAATTTTGTTTAGAGGACATTTTGGTGTAGAAAGATAGATTAGAATCTGTAAGTTATCATAAAAGAATAGATGATATTTCAGATCATAGCTGTTCAGTGGTGAGGTAATCATGGTCGTGTCATGGAGATTTCGGATGACAATGACTCTATAATCTGCCATTGTTATAAATCCAAATTGATTTAATGTTCGTAGAATATTTTCTGGAATAGTTGTCTGATAAAGAGCACTTTGGAAGGCGGCGCTTAGATGATCTTCCCTCTGGTTATCGTGTAATAAAAGCCGACAGTAGTCCTGCATTATTTCTACCAGGTGTACTTCCCAGGGGAAGATAAATAGTGGGATTTTATTTGATTCACAGAATTCTAGAATCTCTGGCGTAATATCATCATCAGTTAAATATTTTCCAATATTAATAAGAATACAGCTACAATTTTTCATTGTAAGTGCACGAATGAAATCAAGAAGACCAATATCGCTGTTCGTAAAAAGCCCAGTGGTAATAATTAGTTCACCACCGTTTAGGAAGCTTATGTTTTGAATGTCTTCAGCCAGATAAATCCAGGAGACAGAATTACTCATTCCTTTTTCTCCCGAAAGAAATTTCAGATTATATTTGGTTTTTCCAAACTCATATAGAGCGTTTACCTGTGTTTGCATGACATACCTCCCAATTGATTTTTATTTACTATATCATATAATCTGTTGTATGAAAAGGACAAAACCAATATATGATTTAATGTTTAATAATGAAAAAACGTGTAATATATGGACGTGACATATAGAGTATTGTATTTAGAGTACAAAACGAGGTTGAAATGTTTGGAGTTTGCGTCCATTGTAAAAATAGCTCAAAGTGATATAATCTGCATATAGTAAATAAAACGTTGAAGGAGGACATTTGTATGAACGATAAATTCGTCGTAACCATTGCACGACAGTTTGGAAGTTTAGGCAGGCCGATTGCTAGAAAGGTCAGTGAAATGATTGGTATAGAATATTATGATAGAGATATCGTTGACCTTGCCGCTAAAAAACTGGATCTTCCGGTTTCCACTATTAGTGATTATGAAGAAAGTGCCAAATCAGCCTTCTTCAATATGAGTTACCCACTAGGTATGGGAACAACGTCCATTCAGGACACAATCTTTACAACGCAAAAGAAGATCATTGTTGACCTTGCAGAAAAAGAATCTTGTATCATTGTTGGTCGCTGTGCAGATCACATACTTTATGATCATAAAAATGTTATCAAAGTATTTATTTATGCACCATATGCAGAGAGACTACGAAATTGTGTGGAACGATTGAATATGCAGCCTGACGAAGCCAAGAGAATGATAGCTGATGTTGACAAAGCCAGAGAAGCCTATCATAAACACTACTGTAGTTATTCCATGTCCGATAAAGATTATAAACATGTCATGTTAGATTCCAGTTTACTGGGAGTGGACGGAACCTGTGAAGTGTTAGTTGAGATAATAAAGAAGAGATTTCATATTAATAAATAAGATATGGGAATATCTAAGTGCAACGGAGCCTTTCAGCTTATGAATGGCTCCGTTTTGCTATTGTTTTATAAGTTCATTAGAAATGAAAGAAGGTGTTTTTATGGCTTTACTTGAAATCAAGAATCTTTCAAAATCATTTGGAGATCTAGAAGTTCTCCGTGATGTTAATATTTCTGTTAACAAAGGAGAAGTAGTTGTAATTATTGGTCCCTCTGGATCAGGAAAAAGTACCATGCTTCGCTGTATTAATCTACTGGAACAACCTACTGGAGGAGAGATCATTTACCAGGAGCAAGATATTATGAAACTAGGTAAAAAGGTTACCGAATTTAGAAAACATGTTGGTATGGTATTTCAGAAATTTAATCTATTTCCATTAAAAACAGTTTTGGAAAATGTGATGTTTGCTCCCGTAAAGTTGAGCGACATATCAAAAAATGAAGCTATGGATCGCTCCAAACAGCTTCTTTCTAAAGTGGGACTGGAAAGTAAAATGAATGTATATCCTTCTGCACTATCCGGGGGACAGCAACAACGAGTTGCCATTGCAAGAGCATTAGCGATGGAGCCAGATATCCTTTTATTTGACGAGCCAACATCAGCTCTTGATCCAGAATTAGTGGGAGATGTTTTGGAAGTAATGAAGCAGTTGGCAAAAGAGGGTATGACAATGCTGGTTGTTACACATGAAATGGGATTTGCAAAAGATGTTGCTGATCGAGTTATTTTTATGGATGGCGGTTATGTTGTAGAAGAAGATACGCCACATAATATATTTACCAACCCAAAGAACGAAAGAACACGGGCATTCTTGTCTCGTATTCTATGATAGGAGGTAGCCATAATGGAATTAAATTTCAGGAAAGCATTTGAAACTTTGGGCCCTAGTCTATTGGATGGAGTTGGAGTTGTTTTATATGTAACATTGATTGGATTTATCCTTTCTTTAGTCATAGCGTTGTTGCTTGCCATCGGTAGGATTTCGAAAAAGAAATGGCTTGGCAGAATCTTAAGCGTATTTATTGAATTTATTCGCGGTACTCCGTTATTGGTACAATTTTTTTATATCTATTATGTAGTACCAATGCTTATCAATGGGATATGTGGAATGTTGGGGTTTGATACCAATATACAATTAGAGGCTGCAACGTGCGGTATTATCGGGTTTGCTATTAATTACGGTTGTTATATGTCAGAAGTTGTACGATCGGCAATTGTAGCAATCGATACAGGACAGAATGAAGCGGGATTAGCACTTGGCTTTAATGATAAACAAGTAATGTTTCATTTTATCATACCACCTGCATTGCGTAATTCAGTGCCGGTATTCGGTAATTACTTGGTTATGATGATTAAAGATACTTCACTTCTAGCAATGATCTCAGTACAGGAATTACTTCTTCGTACTAAGACCTTTGCATCGCAGACATTTCTGACCGTAGAGGCGTATACCATTTTAGCTCTTATATATTTAGTAATCAGTCTTCCGTTGTCTCAACTTTCTAATATTATTGAAAGAAGGCTGAAACAAGTAAAATAAAAATAGTCTCGCAAGCGAGACGCTGTTACAATTAAGGAATTTCTAATATTTAAATAATGCCAATGGCAAATAAAAAGAAAGAAGGATTATAGTATGAAAAATATGAAATTAATGTAAAATGGATGACTTTATGTTTTACGATGATGTTACTTTTTGTCTTTACCACTGGATGCCAAAATACGAAGAATAATGAACCTGCGCAAGCAACTGCTTCGGCATCAGCGACAGAGGAAGAAACAACAGCACCTTCCACGGGAGAATCTGCATTATTAACAAAAATTAAGGAGAGAGGCTATATCGAGATTGGTTCCTCCAATGATGCTCCATTTTCTTATCAGGATGTGGATACCAATGAATTAAAGGGAATTGATATTGAGATACTACGTGAAATCTGTAAACGACTTGGAATTCCTGATATTAAACTGAAGGTCATTGATTTCTCCAATCTTTTAGTAGAACTTAACAATAATAGCATTGATATGGTAGTAGATGCTATGTATGTAAAAGAAGAAAGGCTTCAAATAGCTGCATTTACAGACAAATGGTATCAAGAAGGTGAGGCAGTTGTGATACCTGCTGATTCTGGTATAAAAAGCAAAGAGGATCTAGCCGGAAAAACCATTGGCGCCCAACCAGGTACTACATTTTATGATACAGCGCAAAAATGGCTTGATGAAGGTAAAATTGGTGAATTAGTAGCTTATGATAATCAAGCAACGCTTATGACAGCGGTTAATATGGGAAAAGTGGATGCTGTAGTTACAGATGGTATCGTTGCTGGGTTTACTTTATCCTCTGATAGTTCTTTAAAATTACAACTGTTAGCACCTTATGAAGCAGAGGCAAGTGGACAGATTGGTGCAGCAGTCCGCTTTGAAGATTCAGATTTCTTAAAGGAAGTGAATACAGCGTTAAATGCCATGAAGGAAGATGGAACATTAATGAAAATCCTAGAGAACTATGGATTAACAGAAGATTATTATGTAGATGTTGAAAATGGAATTACGAAAAATGTGAAATAGTAAGAATAAATAGAAGTTTTGAACGGATAGGAGTAGATGACTATGTTAAAGAATGCATTACCTAAAATAGCGACACCATTACCAGGACCAAAAGCGAAGGAAATCATTGAACGTAGAGCACAAGCTATGCCAGATGCGATCAAATGTGTATATCCATGTGTAATTAGTCGAGGGGAAGGAGCCATGTTGGAAGATGTAGACGGTAATATTTTTCTCGATTGGGTTGGTGGAGTTGGTGTTCTAAACATCGGTTATAGTCATCCAGAACTGATTGAAGCTGTAAAAGAACAGTCAGAAAAATATTTCCATGCAATGATGAATATCGTTACCCATGAAGGCTATATCAAGCTGGCTGAAAAAATGAATGAAATCGTACCGGTTAAGGGAAAGATTAGAAAAACAATGTTTGCTAATTCAGGTGCGGAAGCGGATGAGAATGCAGTTAAAATTGCAAAATCTTATACAAAAAGACCAAACATCATTGTTTTTTCAGGAGCATTTCATGGAAGAACATTATTAACATCTTGTATGACCTCAAAAAAAGCATATGCTTCCGGCATCGGTCCATTTCCAGATGGCGTATATCGAGCAGAGTTTCCTTATCTATACCGTGCACCAAAGGGATATACAGAGGAAGAAGCTATTGCTTTCTACATTGAAAAGTTGCATAAGGTATTTGAGGAAGCGTCACCATTAGAGTACATCGCTGGAATTGTTGTTGAACCGGTACAAGGAGAAGGCGGATTCGTTCCTGCTCCAATTGAATGGGTGAAGGCAGTAAGACAAATCTGTGATGAGAATGGAATTCTTCTTATCGCAGATGAGGTACAAACAGGATTTGCCAGGTCGGGTAAAATGTTTGTATCAAACTATTGGGAAGAAGCCGGATGTGCACCTGATATCATCACTACTGCAAAATCAATAGCAGGTGGGGTTCCGCTAAGTGCCATTACTGCAAGGGAAGAGATTTTTGATCATATCAAAGTGGGCATTATTGGTGGAACTTACGGGGGGAATCCTCTTGCATGTGCATCTGCGTTAAAAGTAATTGAAGTCATTGAACGTGAGAATCTATGCCAACGCTCTTTGGAAATAGCTAAGAAATGCACAGATAGATTCCTCGGATGGAAAGAAAAATATGAGGAGGTTGGTGATGTCCGTGGAATTGGTTGCATGATGGGAATAGAGTTTGTAACTGATAAACAAAGTAAAGCACCTAACCAGCAATTAGTTTCTGATATTGTCATAGAGGCGACGAAACAAGGTCTTCTTGTCGAGAGTGCAGGCGTATATTCCAATGTGATTCGATTCTTGTGTCCACTGGTTGTAACGGATGAGCAACTGGAATGTGGATTACAGATTCTAGAGGCAGCAATTGATACATGTAGAATAAAGTAATATAAATGATGACGTAAATTACATAGAGATGATTAGGATAGGAGTAGCTATGGAACAGTTTCGATTAAAGACAACAATTCAGATGTTCAACAATTGCAAAGAATTTTGTGAGAGCTTTCAGATAACGGAGGATGATTTAATTATCACCAGTGGAAACATTTATACAAATTATCTGAAGGGGCTAACGAAAAAAGCAAAGGTGGTAAACTTAAGAGAATATGGGAAAGGGGAACCCAATGACCTTATGGTGGAAGCAATTTTAAAGGACATAAAGGATATCTCCTATCAACGTGTTTTTGGCATTGGCGGTGGTTCAATCCTTGATGTTGCTAAACTTTTTGCACTTAAGAACTTATCTCCTGTACAAGAGTTGTTTGAACATAAGCTTCCAATCATCAAGGAAAAAGAATTGATTATGATACCGACTACTTGCGGAACTGGCAGTGAGGTTACGAACATTTCTATCTTAGAATTGTTAGGAAAGAAGACAAAAATGGGTTTAGCTGTGGATGAATTATTTGCAGATTATGCGGTACTAATTCCAGAACTACTAGAGACACTCCCTTTTCAAAGCTTTGCAACTAGCTCAATTGATGCATTCATTCATGCCATAGAATCTTATTTGTCACCAAAAGCCAATGCTTTTACACAAATGTATTCAAAAAAAGCGATGGAATTAATACTTAACGGGTATAAAACCATAGCTGTGAATGGGGAACAGGCAAGACTGCCAATTATGATGGAATTTCTTCTTGCAAGTACCTATGGAGGTATTGCGTTTGGTAACGCTGGATGTGCTGCCGTTCATGCACTTAGTTATCCATTGGGAGCATATTTTCACATTGCACATGGGGAATCTAATTATGCCATTTTTAATGGAGTATTTGAGAAATATATGAAGATTGCGCCAGATGGGAAGATAAAAGAGCTAAATGAATTTCTTTCAGAAATATTAGAATGTAAGTCAGAGGATTTATATCAGAAAATGGAAAAGTTATTTGATGTTATTCTACGGAAAAAGTCTCTTCGTAGTTATGGAGTTACGTTAGAAAAACTAGAAGAATTTGCAGACTCAGTAACAATGAATCAAACTCGTTTATTATCAAATAATTATGTTGAACTGTCGAGAGCAGATATTTATGAGATTTATCGTTCTGTATATTAGAATTTTACAACAAAACCACACAAAGTTATAGAAACTTAAAGTTTTATTTTTGAGCTTGTTCAAGAGCACATAGTTAGCATCTTGAGTAAGCTCTTTTTATTGTTCTATAGAAGGATTCTAAAAAATATCAAAGTGATTGACTTTTAAAACTTACAAGTGTAATATAATAATTATTACACTTGTAAGTTTTAAAAGAAAGGAAAGAAATCTGATCATGTTTAATAGAATAAAAGAAATTGTTAAATCAATTCACATTTCGAGAATAATGATTCAAGGTGCTATATTTGTATTTTTATTTTCAATTCTAATTTATCGTTTATTTTATTTACAAGTCAAAAATGGTGTGAATATAGGAGCTAGTTCTGTGCAATCTACCAATAAACAGCGCGCGATTAAAAATACAAGAGGAAATATTTATGATAGAAATGGAAATATATTAGCTAGAAGTCGATTAGCGTTTAATATAACAATTGAAGATAATGGTGAATATGTGACTGCAAGGGAGAAACAGTTAACGTTAAACAGTATTGCTTATCGAATTATTAGAAAAGTGAATTCAAATCAGGAAACACTTAATAATGAACTTAAAATATCTATAGATGAAAGTGGAAACTATTGTTTCAACATTAAGGGAGTAGCTTTAGACCGATTTCGGGCAGATATATATGGCAAAGTAAAGATAGATGATATGACAGAAGAAGAAGCATCCGCAACCGCTGAGGATATTATTAAGTATTTGTGTAGTGAGAATAAATTTGCACTTTATCAAGAAAAGGAAGAGAAATATACAGATGCTGAATTAGAGCAATATCAACTTTCTAGCCAATATACTAAGCTAGAGATTTTAAATATTATAGGTATTCGTTATATGCTATCGCTACATTCATTTCAAAGGTATTTGCCAATAACTGTAGCAACTGATGTCTCAGAAGAAACGGTATCTTATATACTTGAAAATGAGGATTGCCTACCAGGAGTAGATATCACTGAGGATAGTATTCGCATTTATGAAGGCGGTGAATCCTTTGCTCATATACTTGGTTATACTGGTATAATCTCATCGGAAGAATTAGAAGAGTTGAAGCAACAAAATGCCAATTACTCAGAAACATCCATTGTTGGAAAAACAGGGATAGAGCAATTTATGGAAAATACATTACAGGGTACAGACGGTAAGGAAGAACTATATGTTAATAATGTTGGAAAAATTCTAGAGAAAAGTGATGATATAGTAGAACCTATCGCAGGAAATGATGTATATCTTAGCATTGATAAGGATTTGCAGATAGCCACATATAAAATATTAGAACAGCAGATTGCAGGTATTTTAGTGGCAAATATATCAAATATAAATGAGTTTGATAAGTCACATGTCCAGGATGCATCTGATATTTTGATTCCAATTAATGATGTGTATTATGCGTTATTGAATAATGATATTATTAATATTAATCATTTTGAAGAAAAAGATGCTACTGAAGTAGAGAAGAAGATAAGAGAAAAATTTATAGATACGCAAAAACGTGTTTTAGATGAAATTTCTGGAACGTTGATAGATGATGCAAGAGTTTATAAAGATTTAGATAGTGAATTGCAGGAATATCATAGATATATTGTTGATGAAATACTCCCTAATGATTTAGGTTGTCTTAATGAAACTGCTATTGATAAAGATGATGAAATATATATAGCATGGACATCAACTGGAACAATTAGTCTTAAAGATTACATAGCTTATGCAATCGATAAAAGATGGATTGATATATCAAAACTTCCTACAAAGTTAACGTATTTAGATTCTGAACAGGCAAATCAGTTAGTGAACAAAGAAATTATTAAGCAATTAGAATTAGATAAAGAATTTGGCAAAAAAATATACCGATCTATGCTGCGTAATAATGAAATAACTGGTGTAGAAATATGTCGGCTTTTGTATGAGCAAGGGGTATTATCAAAAAGTGATACAGAGTATGATGCACTGCTAAGTGGTAAGATTAATTCTTATGAATTTATTGTAAATAAAATTAGAAATTTAGAAATCACACCGGCCCAATTAGCGTTAGACCCATGTTCAGGTTCCGTAGTTATTGTACAACCACAAACAGGCGACGTGCTAGCATGTGTAACATATCCAGGTTATGATAATAACCGTCTTGCTAATAAGATGGATAGTCAGTATTATAATCAACTTATAAACGATTTATCATTGCCATTATATAACCGTGCAACACAGCAATTGACAGCACCCGGTTCTACGTTTAAGCCGATTACAGCAATCGCAGGATTGCAAGAACAGGTAATTAGTTCAAATACAAGTGTTTATTGTGATGGGGTATTTGATAAAGTGCAGCCCAAACTTCATTGTTGGAACAGGAATGGACACGGAGAAGTCTTATCTGTTACAAATGCACTTAAGAATTCCTGTAATGATTATTTTTGCGAGTTATCATATCGTATGGGTATGGTAGGGAATTCTCAATATTCAGAAAGGCAGGCATTACAATATTTACAGACCTATGCTAAACTTTTTGATTTAGATAAAAAGTCTGGAATTGAATTAACCGAATCGAAACCGCACATTACGGATCAGTATGCTATCCCATCTTCTATAGGTCAAGGTACACATAATTATACCACTATACAATTAGCCAGATACGTAACCACATTGGCAACTAGTGGGACGAGTTATCATTTGTCTTTATTGAATAAAGTGTTAGATTCGGATGGAACAACAATCGAAAAATACTCATCCTGTATACAAAGCAAGATTGAGCTACCATCAAGAACTTGGAGTGATATTCGTTTGGGTATGCAGCAGGTAGTGGAAAATAATAACATGATGAAAGATCTAAAAATTAGTGCAGTGGGGAAAACTGGGACTGCCGAAGAAGTCAAAACAAGACCCAATCATGGTTTATTTATTGGGTATGCACCAATGGAAGAACCAGAACTCGCGATAGCTGTCCGTATAGCAAATGGTTATAGTTCTGGAAATGCTGCAGCAGTTGCAAAAGATGTTTTTAATTATTATTTTGAGTTAGAAGAGAGAGCTTCAATTTTAACAGGATCTGCATCCCAAGCATCCAGTAATGCACATATTGATTAATTTATTATAATACGTGTTCGAAGATTAACGAATAAGGGACTGTCCCAAGATAGCAATTATAATACTATTTTGGAACAGCCCCCTTTTATACTATTTAGAAGAATAAATGTTTTTATCATTTAAGATAGATAATGTAATCTTTGCAGCGGTAATGCCATTACAAAAATCATCATTCTGAATGTTTGTCGCAAAGAAATAAGTCTTTCCACTGTTTTCAACATATCCGATAAACCATCCATTTATATTTTTCCCATTTACATTACCAGTACCTGTTTTACCTGAAAGAAGTGTGCCGTTTGATTCTGATAATAGCAATGTATCTTTTACAGTTTGGATGTTTTCCTTTTGAAAACCAAATTGATTGGAATAAAATGCTTTTAATAAATCCACCTGTTCAATGGGTGAAATCTTTAAAGAAGACTGCATCCAATAATCTGAGCTACCACCTGAAAGGTCGTAATTTCCATAATCAATTTTCTTAAAATAAGACTTTAAGTTTGAAAAGCCAATTTCCGAGTCTAAATTTTGAAAATACCAGGTAACTGAGTTTTTCATGGCTGAGAATAGATCTTGATTTTTATTCCAAGAATCATAAGGATAATCGATCCCATTCCAATTTAGCGTTGAATTTTCTTTCGAGATAGTACCAGTTTCAAGACCATACAATGCACTATAAATCTTGTAAGTGGAATCTGGTGAAGTTCGTTCTATACTTTTATCCCTGTTGTAAATATAGTACTGATCAGCGTCACTATCATACAATACGAAACTCCCTGTAAATCCATAAAAGTAAGAACTTAAGTCTTCATAAGTTGTTTTATAATTTGTAAAATTATAATTTTGATCTGTATTTGCTCTTACTGAAAGTATTGGAGTACTTCCTAACACAATTACGCCAATTACGATAAAAATGATATTACTTTTAATTTTCATCCACCTTGATTCAGCATGAAATGAAGCGATTTTTAAAATACGTTTCTTTATTTGTTTATTGTGACCACCCATATCTGAAATAGGAGTAAACGAGGAGGAGAGTAATATCTTATCAGCAAAATTTATAATTGTATTACCATATTCTACATAATTATCTTCATCAAGCATATTTAATACAGAAATGTCACACGCAATTTCTCGGTCTGTCCTCATTTCTTTTAAAGCATACCAAACAAGCGGATGAAACCAATATAGTATTTGGAATATACACATTGCATAGTTGATTAATATATCTTTATGCTTGTAATGCTGTAATTCATGAAGAAATATATATCGGATATCATTTTGCGAGAAACCTGATGTGGTATTATCTGGTAGAATTACACAGGGTTTAAAGACTCCGAATGTAATCGGTGTCTCGATTAACGAAGAACGGTGCAATAAAATATTCCGTTTAATTCCAATATTTTTCTTACAGTGTTCAAATAAAATAATAATTTCGCTATCATCAATTACATGAGAGTTTTTTTTAATTTTTCTAATTTTGCTACTACAATAAAATGTTAAAATGGACATGGTGATAATTCCAATAAACCATACTGACAATAAAAAATTGTTAATATATTTAGGGGTTACTCTACTAACAGACACCGAAAAATCCTGAAGCCAAGATGAATTATAAATGATATTATAGTGATTTTTATTTATTGTTAAGGAACTTGCTGCGCCATTGTTATTATCATTAAAATCTGCTATCCAGCTATAAATAGTTGATAAATCATAAGAATTAACAGATATAAATGGTATTATTAGCATAAATAAAAAAAGGAACCATATATAATATTGGTATTTTACCGAAATATGGTTTTTAAATAGTTTCTTCATAAGTAAAATGCCAATAATTAATAAGGATAATACCATACTGCTTAATATAAAACGGATGTAGAATGGAGTATACATTTAACTGTCTCCTTTCTTACACCTTTCAGCTAAGATATTTCGCAAAGCAAGAATATCTTTTTCTGATAATTTATCATTCTCTAAAAAATTCAAGACCATAGAATTAAGTGTTCCGTTATAAAAACGATTCAAAAAAGAATTACTTTCACGGTCAATATATTCTTCTTTTTGTACCAGGGGGGTATATACAAACACTCTGCTGTTCTTTTCATAAGTCAAAGCACCTTTTTTTACTAAACGCAATAACATAGTTTGAATTGTTTTAGGATTCCATTTGCTTGTTTTAGTGAGTTTATCAATAACCTCATTCGTACTAATGGGTGCATAGTTCCATACAATCTTCATGACTTCAAATTCAGCTTCTGAAATTTGTGGTAAACTCTTCATATGATCCCTCCTTGCACTTACACTTGTAATATATAAATTATAATCATACATTCACAGGTTGTCAATTGTTAATCTACTAGTATTGGATAATTGCTTAAAAATCTAATTTAAATTTAAGAAGATTTAAACCTGACTCTAAATTTTTTAATCTTTACATACTGTATAATATTCACGACTACTAATACGATACACGGTCAGAAAAAAATTAGGTACATTGATAATAAATATCTTTTGATAGGAAAGGAAAATAATGGTATAATCTAATGAGGCGTATAAGGTATTACGTTGTTGGGTTATTAACAGTCTAATAAAGACTGGTTATTCGACTATGAAAAGATATTACAAGGGGGGTGTTTTATATGATGACGATATATTTATGTTTTCTTGCGGGAGGTGCAGTACTACCATTTATTAATTTTATCTTTGGAGCACTGAGTGATGGGTTCGGTGGAGACGTTGATACCGATGTTAATCTTGATGTTGATTCACATACAGACTTGGACTTAGGAATCGGAAGTGAAACTCATACAGAGATTACTTCCGGTTCAGATGTTGGTACCAATACCGGGATGGAGATAGAAACTGGTGGTAATACCATGTTTTCACTTGGATTAGTTCCAACTTCACTATTGGCACTTTCAGCACTTTCAATTGCCTTTGGAGCTGTAGGTGGGCTTATGTCTTATTCGGGAAAAAGTGCTGTAATCACCTTTGTGGTTGCAATCATTGCCGGCTATATAGCATCAGTTGTTGTACAAACTATTCTAAAAACTTTAAAGAATGTTCAAAAACGGAGCTATGGAATTGATGAAAATGTTTTACTTCTTTATGACGGTAAGGTGATAGATACTATACTGCCGGGGCAATTAGGTACGGTAAGCTTTAACACTCTGGAAAATGTAATGGTTAGTTATCCAGCAAGATGTATCGACGAAAGTATGAGACTTGAAACTGGTAGAATCGTCAAGGCAATCCAGCTAAAAAATGGCATCGTCATCGTGGAAGCCAAAAATAAGTATGAATAATTAGTTAATGCAAGGAGTATAAAAAATGGATGGAGGTAGTAAAATGAGTTTTTTAGTAGAATATGTAGGAAACGTAAATTTAGTTCCCGTTATTATCACAATTGTATCTGTAGCAGCAGGCTTGATCATACTGTCAAGCATTTTCCGTATGTGGAAGAAGGTTCCTCAAGATAAAGCAATGGTTGTTACCGGTATGAAGAAGAGAATCATTACTGGTGGTGGTGGATTGGTTATTCCGGTTCTAGAGAGGACGGATACCATTTCCTTGGGAAATATTCAGTTAAATGTGAATACTTCCCAGACTATGTCTTCTCAGGGTGTACCCATTGATGTTGCAGGTACAGCTGTAATTAAAGTAAGAAATACACACGAGAGTATCTATGCAGCTATTGAACAATTTTCAGGAGTCAATGAAGGTCAGATTCAGACTTCCATATCGGATCAAGTTACACTCATACTTGAGGGTAAACTACGTGAAATAGTTGCTTCTATGACGGTAGAACAGATCTATAATGACCGAGAAGCGTTCTCAGCAAAAGTGCAAGAAGTGGTTGGTACTAAGATTGGTGAAATGGGACTTGAGCTTAAGGATTTTTCTATTAAAGATGTAAATGATACCAATGGTTATATCAGAGCGCTTGGTGCAAAGCAAATTGCAGAAAAGAAAAAAGATGCTGAGATAGCACAAGCCATGGCACTGAAAGAAGAGTCTATCAAAAAATCAGAAGCAACAAAAGAAGGTGAAAAAGCCCGTTTAGAGGCAGAGACGGAAGTAAGTGCAGCTCAGAAAGCAAAAGAAGTACAAGAGGCACAATATAGAAGTGAACAGGAGTCAGCCAAAGCCAAAGCCGATGCTGCGTATGAAATTCAAAAAAGTATTACCAATAAGGAAGTTATTGCAGCACAAATGGAAGCTGATATCTTAAAACAGCAGAAGCAAAAAGAATTGCAAGAAGCCCAATTACAGGTAGAGATTGCGAGAGAGCAAAAACAAACAGAATTAGAACAACGCCGTGCGGAAAAGACTCGTGAAGAATTGAAAGTTAAAATTGTTGAACCAGCTAATGCAGAGAGAGAACAGAAACAGGCAGAAGCCGATGCTCAAAAATATACTAAGATCGCTGAAGCACAAGCGAGAGCAGAAGCAAGAAAAGCAGAGGCCAATGCAGAAGCAGAAGCCAAGAAAGCAGAAGCCAATGCAGAAGCGGAAGCAATCAAAGTTAAGGCAGAAGCGGAGGCCAACGCAGCAGCTGTTAGTGGTGATGCAAGAGCAAAAGCAATCGCTGCCGTAGGTCTAGCAGAGGCGGAAGCGATTAAAGCTAAGGGTCTTGCAGAAGCAGAAGCAATGGAGAAAAAAGCGGAAGCATACAAAAAGTACACAGGTGCCGCTATGGCAGATAAGTTAATTGAAAAACTTCCAGATATTGCGAAAGCAATAGCAGAGCCTCTTAGCCAGATTTCTGATATTAAGATATATGGCGGTGGTGTTGATAATGTTGCAGAAAATGTTCCCACCGTTCTAGCAAAAGTTTTTGATACAGTACAAAGTTCTGTTGGGATTGATATGAAGAGTATAGTTATGGCTGATAGCCTGGAAGCAAAAACAACAAAGAATATCAATTTGACTGGAGTGGAGGATGTTTTAAAAAAGGAAATTGAATAATAGTACGCTTTAGTAAGTTATAGTAAGTTGTAAATGAAAAGAGATTTTGAGTTTTGATCATTCAGAATCTCTTTTTTTGTTACTTACAAAATATAGCAAAATGCTTGACATTTTAATAGGAATTAAGTGCAAAATTTTGTTATGAAATGATTAGAGCAGAGAGGATAACACGTATGAACCACATGATAAATCAAATGATGAAGGAGGACAAACTATGCCTTGGGTAACTAAATTTAATTATGAAGCAAAGTTGAAAAGAGATGCTTATCAAAACTTAAAAAATGAACTATTAGTGTGTAATTATCGCATCTATACGGACATTTCAGACACTAACAGTAATAAAGGTAGTCTAAAAACCATAACCGATAATATAGGGGATTTAGTTGGAGAATATTTCGACAAATATGAGCTTGAAAAAGAGGAGTATTTTAATGACCTAACGAAAATCGTCAACGGATTTCTAACATTCCAGCAGGATCTGGGTACTGCGATATCCCAATGTAACAGTAAAATATCCGAATGGGATGCCCTAATCTGGACAGAAGAATGGGAACCGGAGGAGGAGAAGTTATGCTAGAGATTAAAGTTTTAAAGGATGGATTATCCGATTATGAGTTGTGTGTTACTAAAATTACCGAGCTATTTCATAAAATTGATAATGAGGAAATGAATCTACAAAACAAGTTAGCACATAAGGAATGGCAAGGGAAGAGTAAGGATAAATGTGAAACAATTTTATCATTAACTACAGAATACAAAAAAAATATAAAAGAAATATTGGAACAGATGAATGCCAAAGAATTGGAACTAAAGCATAACACAATAGATTATGTAGTTAATTCCGCAGTTGTGAAATCTTTATGATATTCCTTACATAAGCAGAGAGGAGATACTATGACATTTCATGAATTATATGTACTAAATAGTGCAATAGACGGGGAGGATATCTATTCTCTTCCAGAGTTTTCAGCCAATCAACTTCCTAAGATTACCGTGGAATTGATTAAGGATTCCCTAATACAGAAAGGGTATCTGTTAGATTATGAAACTGTAACGGATATGGGAGCGAAAGATATTAATAAAATAAGACAATTCAAAGTGGCCAAAAAGTATATTAGCTTATTTGACATGGTAATTGGGTGTGTAGACAATAAGAAAGGAATTCTATTAAAACGTGATAGAGAAGGAGAATACTCATTCACTGCAATTGATGTAGCACAAGTGAAGTCAATTTTAATAGAAGCATTTCCATTACTATTCCATGATACGGAAGCAGTTGGATTAGAAGTATTCCATGATAAATACGTAAATGCACGTAGTTTACTTACCGAATATCCCGTTCATGTGAAGACAAGCTTCACATTGAAAACAACATTAGTTTCCAAGAAAGAAGAGAATACAAAAGAATTATTTTTTGAATCATGCGGAGGTAAGTATTATTATGATTGCACCCAAAATATCTTACATGTAAGAAGTGGGCAGGGATTATTAAATGTACTTGAGGAACGATTGGAGGTATTGTAAATGGCAAGCTTTGCAGGAAATATTGTTTCGAATAAACAGCATATGGAAAGCATAACGTTAAAATTCAATACATGTGCGGATTATGTAGGTGACATTATATCTGAGACAGAAATCATGAAACAGATTTTTGACGATTGTTACAGTGGTAGTGCAGCAGATGGATTAGAAGATTATTTTTCCGTACTAAAGCAACACCTAGAGCTGTTACAACAATGCTACACACAATTGGGTTCTTATACAAAAGTAGCCAAAGATTTATTTATACAAACGGATTTATTATTAGGATTTGAATTACTGAAAGGGGGCAAGATTAAATGAGTACCAATCCAATAAATACGAGTCAAATGACGAAAGATTTTAAGTCCTTTCTTTTTCTATGGATCCTTCATCATGCTTCTTGGAAAGGCGAACATGCCACGGAGATAAGCAGTAATCTATTAGATGCTTATAACTTTGCCCAACAAGCAGAAGATGCTATCTCTAGCTCAGGTCTTGATGGAATCAACAGAATTTATCTTCCGATATCAGCTTTTATGATTAATGATTTGGAAGATGATCGTGATAAATTGCAACGATTCTGCGAGAAGATACATAACGATGCAAATGATCTAATAGATAATATTTTTCATTATGGTGTTATGAAAGTATTAACGGACATTTATGATCTTAATCCTAGTAATGTGACAGCTGGTTCACCAACTGAAAATATCAACCTTAAATCTATGATGAAAACAATCATATTAGATGAAGCGCTAAAGCTTAGCTTTTCTGAAAAATCGAAAAATCTAGATCAAGATGTTTTGACCGATGATCTGAAAAACGATGTGGTAAACGCCATTAGTAGATATTATGATGGAGAAACTACCAATTATTTGAAAAATTCCCCAGGATATGATACAATTACATTTAATGAAGACATGGAATTGCTAATCGAATACTACGAGTATTTAAATCCTGCGGACGGAAAAAATATGGATAAATTATTCAAGGGAATGAAGAAATCAGGGAATTACGATCAAGATATCAAGAACATAAAGTTTATAGCCTATACGGCGAAGGAACCGTATCGATCGGTGTTTTTTAAGTATCTGCCGGATATGCATATTGAGGATTATGATTATACTTCAACCCAGCAGTATGATTATGGTTCAAATGAATTGTTTCTAGACTTTACTGGAACAGACGTTGGTATTAATGATCCTAGAAATCCTTATGTAACTTTTTTCCATGAATGTGGTCATGCAATTGATGATCTAGCGGTAACGGATGGATTATTTAAAGATAAATTTTATACATGGACTTATAGCAAAAATGATGTGACATTTCGAGATGTCATTACAACAGATGTGAATAATTTTTTGTCACAAGTTGCTGAAAAGTATATCAGAAACAGTAGTTATTACAAAGGGGCTTCTGATAAGGAAATAAAAAATGCTACAGAGAAAGTAGTAAATCAAATAATGCGTGCAGGAAATAACTTTTCGTCCTTACCAAATGAATTACAAAGTGTTTATACGGATGTAAGAAATGCAGTCGGATATTGTAAAGTTGATATTTCGAATTCATCAGATTCAAAATATAAATATACATATCAGTCAGGAAATGCATATAATTTATCTGGTCCAATCAATGAAGCTTTTAGCGATATTTTAGGAGGCATGACTGACAATACTGTTACAGGTTCTATTGGGCATAAGAAAGCTAGTAAAGATTTGACAGATTCGGATTATAATAATGGCTATGCAGATAATCATTATTATTGGTATGACGAAAAAGGAAATATTACAGGTAAACAAGAAAAAGAGGCGTTCGCAGAAATCTTTTCCTATAATATGACAAAGAGCGTAGAACAACAGGATTCAGTAGATAACTATCTACCTAATACAGTATATTATTTTGATAAAATGATGGGAGACCTTGCAAATGAATAAAAAAATTTTTATAACCATTAGTAGTATACTTTTACTAGTTCTCGTTCCTTTAATTATAAGTGTTAAAATAAAAGAGAACGATCATACAAATGATGAATCTCAACCAGTAACAAAGGAATTTTTGATGAGTGAATATGATATTACTGAGGAAGAATTCGAGAGTATTGATGTTAATAGAGTACTAAGGAAACTATCATGGAGAACTGATGGTTTTGATCAGAACACTACGAAAGAAATGGTTATAGAAATGTTAAAGAAAGAGCAAGAAAGAATTATAAGAGATGAGGCTTCTTCCAAGCATTTTGCTGAAGTAAATCTCGGATATTTATTTGCTGCAGATGAATATACTGGAGAATATCCTGATTTTAGTACATTAAAATATTTCGCATACACACAAGAATTTGAAACGTATTCAGTATCAGGTCTAATTGATTTTGATAAATCAAAATTCTGTGATTTCACACCAGAAAGTTGGGTATCATCGGATTATACTCAGGCCAGTAAAGTTGTTAAATTAACTCAGCAACATAAAGAAAAAATTATACAGGCTTTAAGAGAT
Source organism: Bacillota bacterium (assembly GCA_023420935.1). GTDB lineage: Bacteria > Bacillota > Clostridia > Lachnospirales > Lachnospiraceae > Mobilisporobacter. Next base: position 23,524 of record JAEZUR010000167.1, read on the forward strand.
GGAGATTTAGTGAAATGGAAGCATTATTATGAGGATAAAAAGTTCAAAGGAGATATTTATTGGAGTATAGGATTAGAATTTAAAGATGGATTAATAATATCATACAATGGTACAGCAGGTGATGATGGATTTCCGGATGAGTATGATGATATGATGACTACCATTTCAAGTTTATTTGCTGGTCAACCTATTACAACTATAACTGAAGATAAATAGTGAGAAGGAAAGGGTTAAATATTATTTCCAGATGAATAAAATTAAAGTGACTGCGGTTATAGTGATATATAGAACCTCGGTTGAACAAATTATTAAGACGCATTAATGATATGGTATGGGGGTTAAATTACATGAGAAGCAAGAAAGTTTTTATTATAGTCTTATTCATCTTAATATTACTATTATTTTCATCAATAGTAATATGGAGGATACTAGTAGAAAGAGTAAATAGAGAAAAAGGAGAAACGAAACATCAAGCAGTAACAATAGAGTTTATGATTAAAAAGTATGGTTTTTTAAAGGAGGATTTAGAAGGTATAGATTTAGATAAAGTGTTAAAAAAATCACCTTGGACTATAGCTGATTGTGACACTATAATAAATAAAGAAGAGGTAATACAGTTACTAAAAAAGGAGCAAGAAAGAATCAATAGAGATGAAGCATTAAAAAAACATTGTGCTGAAGTAAATCTCGGATATTTATTTGCTGCAGATGAATATACTGGGGAATATCCTGATTTTAATACGCTAAAATATTTAGCATTTACACAAGAATTTGAAACATTTTCTGTGTCTAATTTAATTGATTTTGAAAACTCTAGATTCTGTGATTTTACTCCAGAGAGTTGGGTATCATCGGATTATAGTCAATCTAGTAAGGTTACTAAATTAACACAGGATCATAAAGAAAAAATTATTCAAGCTTTAAAAGATGGAAATATAATGGAATGGAAGCATTATTATGAGGATAAAAAGTTCAAAGGGGATATATACTGGAGTGTTGGATTGGAATTTCAAGATGGATTAGTCATATCATACTATGGTACTGCTGGAGATGATGGATTTCCAGATGAGTATGATGAAATGTTGATTACCATTTCTAATTTATTCACTTGGGAACCTAATATAGCAGAACTTGAAAATGAGAAGCAGGAGTAATAAATATTAATGAAGCAGTCAGAAGATGAAACAATCTTACTAACTGCTTTTTTTATGCAAGAATATAGAAAAAATTATTGACATCAATTTGGCAATTAAGACTACTATAGGATAACTGTTATTCTAATTCATAATTAAGTAGGAGGAATTGCAATGGAAAAAAGCAGCGAAATAAAATTAAATATAGGACAAGTTAACAGTGCATTAACTAATCTAAAAGCTAGTGAGTCTGCCATGAATGAAGTATACCAGAATTTAATTAAGGCACATGAAGCACTAATCGAGAAATGGGGAGGTAAAAGTAAAAACGCATTTATGCTATGTTCTAAAAATATTGAAAGCAATTTGAAAGGTAGAATCGATACATTACATATTCAAATTGGGAAGTTAGAGGAAACCAAAGAAGCATTTATAGAAGAAGACAATGCTTTATTTTCACAGGATTAAATAAGAGGAGGTTTAGAAATTATGTCATGTAGATGTAGCGATATATTAAATTGCCAAAGTGATATTAGAGTAATTGGAAATATAATAGATGATATTGTAAATGCTCAAAATCAGGAGAATACCATAACGAATTCTTATGTAACATTGGCCTCATTTTGTAATTTAACTTTCATAGTAGAAGATATGACGAAATTAACGAATAAAGTGAAGGGGTTAAATGATTATTTAGTTGATACAATACCAACTGTGTTATCAAAATGTAATAGTCAGCTTGGCGGATTGCAATTGCAACTGCATTATATGCAGTCGGAGGATTCATCCTACCATGAGGAATTAGCAAGACAGGCAAGGGAAGGAGAAGAAAGTAAATCATCTGCAAAGGGGAGTAGGAAATAATGATGCAATTTCAAGTTGGTTTAGATGCTATTTGTCAGGAAATTAGCGCATATAATGATATGATTAGCGAGTTGGTAGATATATCGAAAGATGTGTATAATGCAATTGATCCACTTGTAAATTTAGATTGGAGTGGTCAAGCGCAGAACCAATTTAAATCAGATATGGAAACATGGCAGTCACAAATGGGTAAATTTTTAGAAGATGCTGATTTTGTTAATCAAGTACTTTCTAAGACAGCAAATGTGAAAACCATAGCAATGAAGAAAATATGTGATGATTTTGTAGAATGTATAGTTTAATTATCACAACATAATTACAATTTATGTATAGATAAAAGAAAGTTTGTCAGTTTGCCTGTATCATATAAGATACAGGCTTTTCTTATGTTGTATTGCGAGAACATGTTGTGTATATCCGTCGACACTTGTTATAAAGGAGGTAGAGTAGAAAATTGAAATAATATAAAAGAGAAACAATATATTTGTAAATTTATATAAAATTTTGTAAATATATTATTGACTTTATATAGGTAATTAGGCCTATCATTGTCTAAAAGAAAGAAGAAAAATAGTATTAATAGAAAATAAAAGGAGTATACATCAATGAGAATCCCTAGAGTATGGAAAAGAGTCTGTAAATTTAGTGCCGTAATCATCCTATTAATCACGTTATTTACGGTTAATTTTCTAGTTTGTAAAAAATACAATTCCAGTAGAATCATTCAATTAGAAAATCAAATGTATGATACTACGAAAGAAGTTTATGTAGCAATTTCTGATATAAAAAAGGGAAGTCCTATAGAATCTAACATGGTTCGAAAAGAAAAAAGAAGTTTGGAGATGGATACCTTTTTACTTTTTACAAAGGAGGATTTCGGAATGATTGCTATCACGGATATATCTGCGGATTCGCCTATATTGCTATCCCTAGTAACGGAACAGGAAGATAACTGTGATAGAACACAAAGGGAAATAAATTATACTAGAATTCAATTTGGGAGAGAACTAAAGGCAGGAGATTATGTGGATGTGAGAATTCGTTATCTAGATGGGGAAGATTACATTGTAGTTTCCAAATGTAAAGTTACAATTAGTGATTTGGATACACAAACAGCATCCTTATTACTATCAGAGGAGGATCAATTAATGTTAAGTAGTGCATTAAATGATTGCTATATGTACAAAGCAACAGTTTATCTTGCCAAGTATACACATCCTAACATACAAGAAGCTACCAAGGTTACCTATCAGCCTTATATCGATGTCATTGACCAGATTATGAATGATAAAAATATAGATCAAGTTAGAAATTCTAATCTTGATACTACAAAGCGTATTGCCATAGAGAAACGATTATTCGCATATCAAAAAACATATGAAAGTCTAAAGGAAGAGAAGGAAAAGAATACAGAGGAGGAGAAAGATGATATAAAGCAGGATGAGGAAGAAGCAACCGTTAAGGATCAAGCAGATTCTAATACGGGTAATGTTGTTTATTATTATGATTATTCTGGACAGGGTGTGGATAGTGTTTTAGATAGTATCTCGAATGCTACTAATACTCAAGTGAAAGATAACAGTAAAAGCAATCAAGAAAATGAAAATAAAGGAGTTGATAATAGTGCTGAATAGTAGTGATCAATTGAAACATGTGCTCATCGGCTTTGTAGGAAGTGATAAAGCTGAAATAATCCATTATATTTCAAGGGTTTTGTACCAGCTAAAACAAAGAGTTTTACTTGTTGACTATAGTGAAACCAGAGCACTCAGTTACAGCGTACCGAATAAGGAGGAAATATCTCTATTTGATTATAGGGGGATAGATGTAACAACGAAAACGAATATTCCAATTAGTAACTATAATTTTGTTCTGATCGATTTTGGTTTTCATCTATCACATTCTTTACTTCCTTCATGCAATACCATTGTTATCGTATCAGACTTACAAATTCATAATGTAAAACGATTAATGCCACTTAAAATTAGAAAAGGACAAGCCCGCTATCTGTTTATAAAGGATATTGTGAAAGGAAAGATAGGGTCAAAATACATATGTAATCAGCTTTCCCATTTAGCATTAAATCAACTTAACTGTGTAGAGTTCTATTATGATGAAAAAGATTTAAAGACAATGCTAAATTGTGAATATAACCAAATATTTACGTTTAAAAGGATTTCATGGGAGCAAAAACAGGCCATTGTTACACTGTTATCTCCGTATTTTGAAATAAAGGAAATTAATAAATCTTTTAAATTAGCAGAAAGGGGAAAATAAAATGAAACTAGGTTTTTGGAGTCCTTATAACAGGATATCTGGTACTTCAAGTAATGCGTTGGCAATTGCCAATGAGTTGGCCAATGAAAAGTATTTAAAGACAGTAATTGTTCAACTAGATGTGAACTATTTTGATGAAATAGTAAGAGAAAGAAAACATTTAAGTAATGAGGCAGAGATGCTGATCAATCACATTTACCAAAAAGCGATTGATGATGAGTATCGAACAAAAATGAATATGGAGAAAGGAGTGATACACGATGCTTGCATTACTCTATGGTGTCATAGATTATTCTATCTACCATGTTATTTCACAGACAATGAGCATGTTTTAATCGATATGCTTGGAGACATGTTAGAACTTCTTGAAAAACATTTTGATTGTGTAATCTTAGACATTCCTTCTGGAAGGAGTCAACTTTCTTTAAGAGCTCTTTCACTAGCAGATAAGGTTATGATTAATATTCCACAGAGCAAAAAGAAGTTAGATGAATATCTACATGATCCTTGTATCAAGCAGGATAAAGCTTATTACTTAATTGGAAAATATGATCCAAATTCCATAAACTCATGTAATAATTTTAAACGATCCTATGCGCAGATGAAAGAATCTATATTGGGTTATGTCTTATATAACACTGAGTTTGGGGATAGGTGTGATAATAATTCTATGGTAGCATTTTTTGTTGGAAATAATCGAGAGTATATGGAAGAGGATGATACGATTTACACGTTTGTAACTTCAGTCAGTAATATAAGTCAGCTATTATATGGAATATGTGATTTTAATAAAAAGAAAATACATTTTTAATACAATATAACACACTAAATAATTATACAGGAGGAGTATACATATGAAGAAAATTTTTGGGGAGATTGACGATTCAGCAGCGAAACACATCAGTTTTCGAGGAGAACACAAGAAAGATAATGTGATTATTTATAGGAAGCTTCCTAAATTAGGTGATTATATTTTATATAATGAGCATATAAAGTGCCATATTCATTCTGGTACACCTTGTTTTGGCAAGAGAGGAATAGGACGAGTTGTGAAATATATTGGTCACCTAATATACATAGATGTTTATAGCACACCTAATTATATAAGACATGAGTGTTTTCAAATTGATGAATTTCGTGTAGGTCTCATTGAATATGTAAGATTAAGCAATAAGTTATATGTGGGCAAAGAAAGTGGATATACTAGAGCCGATCTTAATATTAGAAATCCACATCCTGATATAAGAAGTTTATATCAAGACCAACAAAATAAGAAAGATTACAATGTGCTCAGAATTAGCTTGTGATAACAGAAGATAAATGGAGGTACTATGAGAAAAAAGTTTGTAGTTGGATTCATAGTTATAATTGTGGTAGCATCCAGGTTTTCACTCACTGTAGAAGCAATGGCTAACACGATAACTAAGTTTGATAACTTAGTTATCGTGTCACAAAAAGATAATGTATATATATATGCCAATCCAGATAAGAATAGTGACATAAATGGTGTTCTAACGCCTAATTCTATCGGTTTTATAGAAAAAAAGGAAGTAGAAAATGATATGCTAAAGATTACTTCAGGTTCTATAACTGGATATGTGGACGATTCCTATTTGCAAAGTGGTGATGAGGCTAGACGAATGATTGAGGAGAATTGTAGAAAAATTGCTATTGTTGATACCGCTATTGCACGGTTATACAAGGAAGATTCCAGTGAAAGTGACGTAATCAACATCTTGCCAATGGGTACAACAATGACTGTTCTTGGGGAAAAAGGTGATTGGATAAAAGCCATAACAGAATCTGGAGAGAAGGGCTATATGGAACCATCTTGTATATCCATATCAATTGAACTAGCTACAGCGAAGCCATATAAAGAGAGTACAAGAAAGTTAATGATCGCATTGCCAGATCAACATAAGAATATAATAACACCTTATGACAGCTATTTCTCCAATGCATCGTTGCATTCAGGTGTACCAGTAGAACTTCTAAAAGCGGTAGCAAAAAAAGAATCTGGATTTAATGAAAATGCAGTATCCATTTCTGGAGCCATTGGTGTTATGCAGCTAATGGAAGGAACGGCAATTGCCTATGGTTGCATGAATCGATATGAAGCAGAATCGAATATCATGGCAGGTGCTTTATATCTAGCCTCCTTAATCACTCGATTTAATAATATTGAGTTAGCGTTAGCTGCATACAATGCAGGACCTGCCAATGTTGAGAAATATGGAGGAATACCACCATTTAAAGAAACGCAAAACTATGTTGCTAACGTAATGAATAGTTATTATGGTTTAGACGAATATACAATTACTGTAAACAAATCAGTTATTACTGTTTCTCTAGATGATTTGGACAAAAATCCCAGTGGAAATTCTGAAACCAGCTTAGGATCTATTGTTGCGCTGTATGCATGTCAATACGTTGGGAATCCATATAAATGGGGTGGTAATGACTTGGAAAATGGTGTTGATTGCTCTGGATTTGTGAAAGAAGTATATGAAAGATTTGGAGTAGAGCTACCCCGTAACTCACAGGATTTAAGAGAGGTGGGCTCACAAGTATGTGTTGGTTGGAATGAATCACTTGTAAAACCAGGTGATATTATATGTTATGATGGGCATGTTTCAATTTACATAGGCAATAATTCTATTGTTCATGCGGCCAGTAAAAAAGAAGGGATTAAAATATCAAAGAAAGCTGATTACCGATCTGTCATTTGCGTACGCAGGATTTTTGAATCCTAAAAATATATCCCTACATAATCTTTATATCATCAAAGGATTGAAATGATAAAAGATTATGTAGGGATAAAAGAGGGGTAAAGTTGATTACCAATTTTGAAGAACTGGCAGATGTTGTGGCGCAAATAAATGCTAAGAGAGAAAGTGCAAAGATAGAGGCAAAGTCACATATATTTGGCAAGGATTTTAACTATGTGAAACATGAAATTCTTGGGGCTATAGGCTGGGTTGGTTTGGAGTTTGATCAAGTTGATCAGATAAAAAACTTGATTGAAGAGATTACAGAGGTTTATAATAATAAAGTGATTGATTATCTAGAGAGTGCGTTAAGTAGCCTCAATCAGTTAAGATTTTGTTCCTTGCCGATTCAGAATGAATTGGAGGAATGTATTGCAGCAGTATATAATCAAAATCGATCATTAAAAGAATATGTTTCCCAACTTAATGATTATGTGAGGCTGGTCAATGAAACAGAAGATAGTATTGTAGAACAGTTAAGTACAATACAATATGATTACGTTATTCCAGGACAGATTCCAGTTTACATACCAAATGCACAACAAGTAACTGCCGCAAATGGCAGCGCCATAACATGGAATGGAGATTCAGTATATCCTAATGATAATCCGAATCTTGTTGAGCTGGGTCATACAATTCTTGAAGCTGGAGCAACAGTGTTTCAAGCAACCTGCGATGTCGTGAGAGGAGCAGCAGATGCTGTGTCGGAGAATCTAACACTTGGCGCTACGGAACCAATTATTGAGAAATATCAACCCAATACGTTTGCTTATAAAGAAGGAAAAATATTTGGTGATTATGCTTCAGCAGTGATAGGTGGAGCTGAAATGATAGGTGGGGCTGGATTAGGTGCTTGTGGCGTAGCTTTGGATGGAACCGTTATATTGGCTCCGGCAGGAACTGGTGCCATTGTGGTGGGCGCTACTGTCGCTGCTGCAGGTGGAGCTACCATTATACAAAGTACGAAAAGCCTTAGTGAAGATGGAAGAATGCCTGTAGAGAAGAGGGAAAAGAAAAGTTCAAAGGTTGAGGGAGGTTCTGAGACTGGTAAAAATGGTACATATGAAAAAGCAGATTATCATGGAAAAACTAATAATTCAGTTAAAAATAAAGCACCTAATAATGGACAAGAAGCATTAGATAACTCCGTTTCGATAGGGAAAAATACTACTAGAAGAGTTGGAATTAGTGATGGAGAAATAGTTGTATTTGATGAAACTACAAAAGGAGTTTTTCATGGACATGTGCGTTCTTGGAGTGATTTATCAGAACCAATGAAAGCCGCGTTAAAGAAGGCTGGAATGGTAACAAAGAAAGGAAAGATTATTAAATAGTGGAAAATTATACATTAATTAGTCAAAATACATTTAAGATTGAGTTACAAATAATGGATGATATAGTAGATTATTATTCCAATATTTGTATTAGATTGATTATGAAGAATAATATCTATGAAATTTTAAACGATAATATTTATTATTTAAAAAATGTGAAGGAAAGGTATTGTGTTGATAATGAATTATTCGAAATTGATGCAAGAATTTTTGAACAAAAACTAGGTATATTACAAAATGAGTATTATTATTGTTTGAATGAAAATATTTCTAACGAAGATATTATTTTGGATGAAAATGATGAGTGGATTGGCGAAAAATATTGTTGTTTTACTACGCCAGAATATTCAACTTGGATATATAAAAAGGGGGATAGGTTTCATTTAATGGTTACACCAATGTTTAGATATTTTGATGAAGAGAACAATAGAGAATTATATCTAAACTTTATAAATGAATATAAAAATATATTTTTTTCGGAAATATCATCCGTACAACTAAAAAAAACATGTGATATTATCGAAAAGATATATCAACAAGCTGTGACACCACAGTAAAAAGTTAGCCCGGCTATAGGAAAGATTATCTATAGCTGGTGAAGTAAGTGGATGTGTAATTCAGTTGGATTTTTCCATATTCTCTGGTTTTCATTTGCATTTAAATAGGAGGATAAAAAATGACAGTTAGTGAAATACAAAAAATAATTGACGAATATGATTATTGGGATTCGAGAGTAAAAGTAGTTGAGTGTAATTATTTTGCTGATGAAGTACATGTGGCTTATGATGAGGAGGACGGAAACTCCATTTATTATAACTTTACTGGATGCTATAAATCGGTTTTTGACCATACTAAAGAATATGATAAGTTTAAACCGATAAAAGAGATGATACAACCTCAAATACCATATTTTTTACAAGATGTAAAGATTGATGAAATAATTGAGGGAGATAATCATTTATGGATTTGTAAAATCAATATGTTCCCGTTACTTATTGAAATATGGTGTAAAGATATTAAGATTGAAAGGAAATATAAATAACAAGCAAAGATTTTCTTTTAACCAGAACCTAAAAAATCTGACAGCGAAGGGATTTTATAAAATTACGGACGCCCTACGGTGCACCCGCCATTAACCAGCATCATTATCATTACCATGGTTCACCTCATAGATTAAGGTGACATAGAACATTTGCTCTGTGTTTCGAAGAAAAATACTGTTTTGAACATATCAAACAAACTATTAATTAGTATGTAATACTTTTAAGCAAAGTATATTATCATTGATATAGGCAGAACTCTCTTTTACTAAGCAAAAGAGAGTTCTGCCTATTATGTCAAACTATATTATTATGTACTAATATGCTAATTTAATTTTTGCTTTACTAGAACTTGACAAACGTTTACTAGCTAATTTGTAATCACCTGCATGGGAATATACACCAAAAATATCATGATCTTTCATTTCCTTCTCTGAAACTAGAAGATATTTTGTGGAACATCCAGGATTATCATTCCACGTATTATCAATACCATACCACTTATTACCTACTTTTACTACGTTCCAAGCTTGACCCACCACATTTTTTTAGTATAACCGGAAAGATATGCAGATTGATATCCCATTGTTTTTAAAAAGTAATCTGTTAGTTCGGCATACCCTCCACAAACGCCTACTCCATTTAATAAGGTATCTGTTCCTGAATGTGGATCAAAGTCTTCGCTTTTACCATACCTTACTGTTTTACATATATATTTACAGACTTTTTCAATTCTCTGATAATCAGTCATTTTTTCCAAATTCCACGATTTTAGGAGTTTTTCTATTTTATTAAATGATTTTAGTACATTACTATATTCTACGCCGGAAGAACTCAGTCCGTCAGAATTTAGAACGGTTGCATAAACTAAAGAATGACTTTCTTCATCCCATAAATAACGTGTGTAATCCGCTATAAATTGGCTTTCAATCCAATCACTATCAACATCTAAATTAAAATAATTTTTTCCGTGCCACTCAAAAAAGTTATCTTTAACTGTTGTATAATCATAGTATTCTTGAGGTACCTCATAATACCCAGCATGGTAAAAAAAATCTACTAAATATTTTGCTTTCCAATTTGAATCATTAACGTATGTTGAAACTAAATCAAGATCTGCTATATATGGGTGGGAATCATCAATAGCTGCTTTAACTTTTTCCGCATCATCACCAGTGATTGTAATTTTTATACTTGTGTAACCTTGTGCCATTAAATCATAAAATTTAGTCCAAAATGTATCATAGCAATCTGCTGTTATTTCAATGCTTTTGTTTTTGGCATCAACCTGCATTGGGTGAAATGCTTCAATTAGTAAACAAGCTAACAGAATAGGAATTAGTAAACTAACTATTTTTATTATTTTCATATAATTATTCTCCCTTCATCTTATCTTAGATTGTAAGTTGTTAATTATAAATTTATAGAATAATTATAATGTAAAAAAATAGTAAATAGTAGAATGAATTGAAATATTGTGAATGTTTGAAAAATTTATGATTTATTATGCAGTATCACTAAAGAAAAATATAATCTTAATAAACCTTACTACAAATAATGAATATCTTTGTTACTTACTTTTAAAGGATAAGGAATATAAGAATAATAGATAATAGGTACTTGACTTTATATTATGAATTAAGACTACAATTTCCCATACAGATGGGAGGGGTAAAGTTGATTACCAATTTTGAAGAACTAGCAGATGTTGTGGCGCAAATAAATGCTAAAAGAGAAAGTGCAAAGGTAGAGGCAAAGTCACATATATCTGGCAAGGATTTTAACTATGTGAAACATGAAATTCTTGGGGCTATAGGCTGGGTTGGTTTGGAGTTTGACCAAGTTGATCAGATAAAAAACTTGATTGATGAGATTACAGAGGTTTATAATAATAGAGTGATTGATTATCTAGAGAGTGCGTTAAGTAGCCTCAATCAGCTGAGATTTTGTTCCTTGCCGATTCAGAATGAATTGGAGGAATGTATTGCAGCGGTATATAATCAAAATCGATCATTAAAAGAATATGTATCCCAGCTAGATGATTATGTGAGGCTGGTCAATGAAACAGAAGATAGTATTGTAGAACAGTTAAGTACAATACAATATGATTACGTTATTCCAGGACAGATTCCAGTGTACATACCAAATGCACAACAAGTAACTGCCGCAAATGGCAGCGCCATAACATGGAATGGAGATCCAATATATCCTAATGATAATCTGGATCTTGTTAAGTTGGGTAATATAATTCTTGAAGGTGGAGCGACAGCTTTTCAAGCATATTGTGATGCTGTACAAGGAGCAAAAGATGCAGTGCTGGAGAATGTAACATGGGGAGCTACAGAACCAATTACAGAACCATTTGAACCCAATACGTTTGCTTATAAAAGCGGAAAGGTTATTGGTGATGTGGCTTCGGCATTCATAGGTGGAGCTGAAATTGCTGGTGGAGCTGGATTAATCGCAGGTGGTGGAGCAATAGATGCATCAGTCGTGGTTGTACCAGGAGCAGTAGGAATAGCACCAGTGATATTGGAAGTAGGAACTGGTGTTGCGGTGGCGGGTTCTGCTGTAGCTGGTGCTGGTGGAGTTACCGTTATAAAAAGTGCTGATAGTCTTAATGATGATGTAAGAAAGCTTGTTGAGAAAAGTGAAAAGAAAAGTTCTAAGGTTGAAGTGGAATCTGGGAATAGTAAGGGAGCTGGAACATCCAAAGGAGCTCAAAAGATTGATAAACAGAGAAAGGGAACCCCAGGAAATAATCAGGCTCAGAATAAGCAAACGAGAGATGTTGCTAATAAATACAAACTGAATAAAGAACAGCAGAGACAGTTACACGACGAGGTTACAGGGCAAAATTACACCTATAAAGAAATTGAAGAAATAGCAAAAGAAATTAAGGAAGGAAGGTAACATAAAAATGGATAAAAAAATGTCAGGAATAATAGAAGAAAAATTAAATGTAATTATTAAACAAAAATTGGTAGACATAGGAAGATCAAGTAATCTTCTTTGGTTGAGTTTTGGAGAAAAAGTAGTCACAATAGATAGGAAGGGTAATGAAGTTATAAAGGGGAAGTATGCATTAAATGTGCAATGTGCTTGGAGATTAACTCAGGACAGCCATATCATCGTAGCCTCAAAAGATTTTTATGTTCCTCGAACAGGTCAAGAGTATGACTCATTTGATTGGGAAGAATACGGGAGTAATAGATTTGATGAAAGAATAAATGAATTTAAAACAACGTTTAAAACAACCAATTTATCTGTATCAAACATATTTGCTGATGATATTGGTGGGTTTAAGATTTGTTTTGACTGTGGTGTACAATTTGAATCATTTCCGGATGATTCACTAGAAGATGAGTTTTGGAGATTTATAGTAAATGGAGATAAAAGTGAACATTTTGTTCTATTTGAGAAAGAGGAATAGATCCAGCATCAAAAGAATTTGGTAAAATAAATATAGCGATATAAAGCTATGATATAATTAAATAAGTTCCATCTTGGAGTGACCTTTTATACTCTACTTAAATGTATTATATAAATAGTAGAGATGTAATAAAGAAAACCCAGTACACCATATAATTGTTGTACTGGGTTTCTTTATGACTAATTAATCAAAATGATACTGTCCTACTCTAATCTATCTTTGCAAGTTTCTCTTTTGCATCTGTAAGTTTTCCTTGCATAAATTCTATCGCTTTCTTATCAATTATGTTATCTTTTACAGTTTCAAATTGTGTTTCGGCTTGAGAAAGTTTTTCTTTTGCATTAATAAGTTTGGTTGAATCAGAAGTAGAACTCAATGTATGGAAATTACACATTTCATCAACGGATGATGTGGCCTCAACAACAGTATTGATTATAGCAAATTCATTCTCCATAATTTTCTTATATTTAGATGAAGTTGAATCAGGATATTCAGGATAACTAGTAAGAAATGGTTCTAAAAAGTATTTTCCTTTTTTTGTATCTTCAATTGTGCTATAGAGAATTGATTTGGTATAAAAATCGTAGTAATAGCAATCATAACTTGTTTTGTCAGCAAAAAGTAAGGTCTCATACTGATATGTCCAAAATACAGGATTATAGTCTGTTGTTCTTGATGTATTAACTTTATTTTTCTCATCTGTTGCTTGATTGGTTGTTGTATTTATGAAGGTATCGTATGTAGTATGTCCTGAACCAAGTAATTCATAAATGCTTAAGTGTCTATTTTCTTCATTCATATAGTAATTATACGAATTAGCCAGTGATATAAGATCAAAGATATACCAGTCTCCTTCTAGTTGAACTACATTGCAACCACGTAAATTTGTTCCATTAGGATTATAATTTGTTGGATAAGTTAGTAATAGCTCACTTCGTATACCACAGGCATTTAATAATAAAGAATACAATGCAGCTAGCCCCCAGACGTCTGACTTTCCATAAAGTAGTGCATCAATGTAAGTATATCCTAGGTCGGATTCATATGCTAAATCCAATCTATAATCACTAGTATAATTGTCAACTATTTTTATATTTTCTGTAATCCAGGAAGCAAGTACCATCATCTTTTCATAGTCTGACATACTATCTGTTATAACAGTATCAATAATTTTTTTTGCATTTTTTACCGCTTTAATCTCGACCTTTGCTAAATCATCATCAATAACTCGGTCATAAATCAGATTTGTATTATTTGTAATTAAGGCCATTGTCATAATTGTATTTGTCATTTCCCCATCTAGTACTTGATTGTAAAGTTCTTCTTTTGTACGAACAGCAATTTTACTTTTGGCTTTATATTTACCCCAAGTTGCTGTAATGGTACAGTTTCCAGATGATTTGGCAGTTACAACCCCATTTTTATCAATCGTAGCGACATTATTATCACTAGAAGACCAAGAACTTGGCTTTACATCATCTACTAATTTGGATACTTTACTATCCTTTATGATTTGGTATTTACCCGGGTTGAACTTAAAAGTATCATTAACTTTCATAACAAGCAATTCTTTATCTAAAAGAATACCATCATACTTTGTTTTAGCATAAACCTTTTCATAATTGCTTAGTATTGGCGTTACAGCCAGTACTAATATAATGACTAAGCTTAATAATTTGTAATATCTTGTTTTGGTATTATCTAGCAGCTGTTTTGAATTTTTTGTCATCATAATAATTATTCTCCTTCGTCATGTTTGTAAATAGAAGTAAAAAGTATGTATTCATAAAGTCACATTACATATTTTAACATAATATGTTAAATTATACAAATGTATATTTAGGAATTAAATCTATGGTTTATTATTGGGTTAAATCAAATTAAATTTTTAAAGAATCATTTTTTCATTAAAGGAATTGACATTTATATTAGTATTAGGTGCAGAATAATGAAGAAGGAATATTTGCAATTTAGAAAGAAAGGAGAAAACTATGAATGTAGTCAAACTTGTTATTAACAAGATTAAAATTAGATTTATGTTACTTGTATTTTTTTTAGTCGTATTTATAGGTGGAATTGGAACGATTTCTATATCAAAAATGGCAGATGCAGGAGAAGGTTGGAGTATTGGAGGATCAGACTATGTAAGAAGACCTGTACCGGCTCATGGTTCCGGTGCGACTGCATGGATTATAGGATCGACTTTTTTATTACAACCGTATCCTTTAAAGAGTTATACCGATGGAATAGATATGCAAAAGAAAATGATAAAAGAATTTCAAGCTAATGTGCCAAGATATACAGAAGCAACAGTTGCAATTATTCCATACCCTGAGACAAAACATCTTGATGATCATAATTATAATACTATTACAGTAATTAAAAGGCCCAGTGAAAATAGTACAGCAATACTAGCACTTCGAGATAAAGAACATTTAAACTCTGTATTAAGAATGAGAGATAATATATCGGATGATAAAAATTTTTCTGGTTTTAAAAATGGTGTTTTTTATAAAGATTTAACAACCATGATGGAGAAGAATAATCTGGCGGACATAAAGGATTTACAAAATGTAGATTTCATCATGAAGCAAATTAAAAGTAGCAAAAAGGAAAGAATTGGGCAAAGTAAAGAAGTGTGGAGCTATATCACTCGTCTTGACGGAGGTAAATATCATATAACCGAACGTATAGATAAATACTTACATATAAAGCCAATAGGAATAGATAATCCAAATGATTTAACCAAGTTATCAGCGAAGCAAATTAAAGAATATCGTCTTCGATATATAGATTTTTTATTAACAGTTTATTGTCAATGTGAGGATTCTGTAGCTGCACCTTATTGGGAAAAAGCTATTGATGCATTTATAAAAGGAATATCGAATCAGGAATTTAATCCAAGTAATATAGCAATTTCTCAAGGATATATTGCTAGAGGAGAAAATGGTAATAAATATGAAAATGTAGTTGGCGGCTGTAATGATTTTCTAGATATGACAATTGATACACAAAGTATATATTCTTTAGGAAACAAGGTATCTGCTAAAACAGTTAAAGATAGTTTAGAGAAGAAAGATAGTGGGTTGGGATATTATAACCGACTGCTAGAATCTATTCGATTAAGTTTAGTTTATCAAAAAAAGAATCATATAAAAACAAATAGAACTTATACATCTGCAGGTTTATGGGGATCTAATATTGCATCTAGAATTGTGCGAAATAAACCTATTATTAAAGATACAACTGTATCATATAATACATCCCGAACTTGGAGCGATCAGAATATAATAGAAAATATATATCTTAAAAATGGTTTTTTTGGAACATCGCTTGTTCCGGCATATATTGGGCCAGCATCAGTAGAACCAGATTTTGAGGCCAGCCTGACCGCATGGTCAACAAAGAGTGGTTTTGAACTTAAAAATATGGTGAAGATTCGTCAAGATGAGTCCGTATTAAATGATTCTCCAGAATTGACAATTAAATTACGTGATAAGAAAAATAAAAAAGATTGGGAACAGATTTTTAACACTAATAAATTTTATAAAATTCAAGTGAGTTTTACACGAACACCAGTATCACCTTCTATGTTATTAAAACCTCAAACTTACATATCAAAGGCAGATAAAATAGATGAAGATAAACTAAAATCTATATTACTGAATGGATTGGATTTTTATAAGTGGCAAGACGCATCCATTATGCCTATAACAATAAGCGACTCAAAACCCATGACTTTTACGTATAAGGCTACTGTAACCATATATTATTCAAGTAAAAGTTATGAAGATAAAGATATGTACAAAAAAGAGGCAGTAACAAATGAAGCAATTATGAATTACGTAAAGAGTAAATGTATATATTACGTTTCAGAACCAGATGCCTACTCCGAATTAAAAGAAGGATCCATCTACCATGAAACCTTTGAGGCAATGGCCGGTGTGCCAACAACTAGAAATCTATACTTTGCATCAGGTGGGTCTGAATTTATGGTGGAAGTAGAAGCTATGTTGGATGAAAACAAGAAGGCAGAGCGTAAGTATCGCTCGTATTTTGCTGGAACAGTTTGCGAGTTTAAATCAGGTGATACTGCTCCTAATCAGTCACTAGGAGGACAATCTGCATCTTTACATGGTGGAGGAACTTATTCAAAAACATGGACAGGTCCTATTCCAAATAAAGGTACATCAAAGACAGCGAAACATACTGCAACTTCCGTGGCAGTACCGGATTATTCGGCTTATAATGCAGCTAAAACTGAAGCAAATGCATTTGCTTCAGAGGTTAACAGTACAGTATTATCACATACATCCGCCAGTGACAAGAAGACAAGAAGCTATAATAACTGGGGCGCTAAAATAACTGGAGATTCAAAAAACCCACCGCAAAGTGTGACTGTATCTGTAAATTGTCAATATAAAGCGGAAGTATCTCATACGGATGAGGATGGCAATAAAGTAGTAGACTCCGCAGAAGTTCCTTGCGCTAACGAACAAGCTACAGCCAATCCATCTGGACCTGGAAGCTATTCCATTACCGTAACCTGGACTGTGCCAGCCCATGTTATATGTGGCCCTTGTTGTGAGCATGTACTAAAACCTGTGGAAGATACTTGGACGCAGACCTCAAGTTTTGATACCCTAAAGATTACGGATGTGCGTGTTTGGAAGATTGATTCTTCCTATGTTGGAGGTATGCAAGAAATCACATATGACGAGAATCCATTTGTGAAAGCAACCATAAAGCAAGGAGATCCAAACATTTTCTATAATATTGCGGCAACCGATACAAGTCAAGATGGACGCCTTCGTTATAGTCTTCAACAGCAACAACATGATAATGTTACTTGGTATGAGAC
>JAEZUR010000033.1 GCA_023420935.1 Bacillota bacterium
GTTTAAACGCTACAATGTGTATATCAAATAAAACATTAACTCGACAGGAGGGAATTGAATGAATCAATTTCAGGGGACATTTAAACGATATGAAAAAAAATATATGTTAAGTGATAAGAAATATAAAATACTAAGACAAAAATTTGAAGAACAACTTACGATCGACAATTTTGGAAAAGTTACTGTTTGCAATATCTACTTTGATACACCAAGTCATCAATTAATACGTGCTTCCATTGAGAAGCCTGTATATAAAGAAAAATTAAGACTCAGAAGTTATGGAACACCAGTTATAGGTGATGATGTTTTTGTAGAGTTAAAGAAAAAATATAAGGGTGTTGTGTATAAAAGAAGAGAGAAAATGGAATTAACCACTGCAGAACATTATCTTTATGATGATATGCCAGTAAGCCAGCCTACCCAGATAACAAAAGAAATTGATTGGTTTCTAAAATTCTATAAGCAGTTAATTCCAGCAATGTATATCTCTTATCAAAGAATTGCTATGTTTGGAATAGATGATCCGCAACTTCGAGTTACCTTTGATAGCAATATTCTCTGGAGAGAAGAAGAATTATTTTTAGAAGCTGGAAGCTGGGGAAATACCTTACTAGAGGAAGGCAATAGATTAATGGAAATCAAGATTCCTGGTACCATGCCACTTTGGCTGTCGCATACGTTAGATGAGCTACAAATTTATCCGGTGTCCTTTTCAAAATATGGAACAGGATATATGGAATCTCAGAAAAAAGAGATTCAAAAGATTATAGTGAATAAAGGAGAGAAAAAATATGCTTAATTCAATATTGACTGAGACATTCTCAATGGAGACATTTTTAATCTGTATGGTATGCTCTTTGATATTAGGTGCAGCAGTTGCCGGGGTACATAGCAGATACAACAATAGTAGTAAAGGATTTGTAATGACCATTGCTTTATTACCAGCCATAGTTCAGATGGTAATTATGTTGGTAAATGGTAATTTAGGTACTGGAATAGCAGTGATGGGAGCCTTTAGTTTAGTTCGTTTTCGATCCATTCCTGGCAGCGCGAAAGAGATTAGTAGTATCTTCCTTGCTATGGCTGTCGGGTTAGCAACAGGAACAGGTTATCTGGCTGCAGCTGTTATCTTTGTAATAATCGTAGGTGGAGCAAGTGTTTTCTATAATATCATTAACTTTGGAGAATCCAAACAAAAGGAGAAGGAACTGAAGATTACCATTCCAGAGAGTCTTGATTATACAGGAATATTTGATGATTTATTTGATCTGTATACAACAAGAAATGAGTTAATCAGAGTGAAAACAGCCAATATGGGAAGTCTTTATAAATTGGAATATCGTATTCGTTTAAAAAATGCGGATAAGGAAAAGGCATTGATAGATGATCTTCGTTGTAGAAATGGCAACTTAGAAATCACATGTGGAAAGGTAACATTTGGTTGTGAGGAACTTTAAAGATGTATACAAAAAGCAGCGTAGAAAAGAGGAAAAAATATGAGAAGAAATTGGAAAATATCTGTTGCAATTATATGTATCACAGCAGCATTGGTGACTGGATGTGGTGGGAATCAGAATAGTAGTATCAATTCAGCAAATGATTCTACAGTAGTAACAGAATCAGAAGAATCTACTACAGACACGACAGAACCAACTATATCAACTTCATCTACAGTTGTAGTAGATAAAGAATTTACAGCCAATGATTTAGAAGTTGGATATGAAGAAAGTACTGCAACAAAAGTAAAATTAAATGACAAAAATATTGAGGTATCTGGAGATGGAGCTAGTGCAAAGGAAGGGGTGTTAACCATCCATGATAAAGGCACTTATGTTATTACTGGAACTTTAAAGGAAGGGCAGATTATTGTAGATGCAGAGGATTCTGATAAAGTCCAGATCGTTTTGAATGGAGTAACTATTACTTGCTCATTTAACGCGCCGGTATACGTAAAAAATGCAGATAAAGTGTTTCTAACTCTCCATTCCAATACAGAAAATACGCTGATTGATGGAACAGAATACACTCAGATTGATGATAATAAGGTGGATGGAGTTATTTTTAGTACTGCAGATTTAACTATAAACGGAGAAGGAACATTAACCATAAACGGTAATTATAAGCATGGAATTGCTTCTAAAGATGATCTTGTCATCGCTGGAGGGACATTTCATATTACAGCTGTGAAGGATGCGCTCAATGGAAAAGATTGTGTGAAAATAAAAGAAGGGATCTTTTATCTTACAGTCAAAGACGGCAACGGAATTCAATCTAAAAATGACGATGATACCACAAAGGGTTATGTTTATATTGGTGGTGGCGTAATTAACATAGAAAACTCTCAAGAAGGGATTGAAGGAACAGCAATTGTAATAGATGATGGTATCATTAACATTATTGCGCAAGATGATGGTCTTAATGCATCTAGTGGAGAGGCCACCACAGAAGCGGATTCTAATTCAGCAAATATAACTGAAACACCAACTGATATGGATACAAGCACAGATGTGAATACCGATATTACTGTAAGTTCAGACGCAACATCATCAGCCACTAATGATACATCAGCAGGTAAATTTGGAAGAGGTGGCTTTGGAGCTGGAGGTGGTGAAATGGAGAATAATGCGAATTGTTATATTGCCATTAATGGCGGCACAGTAACATTGGATGCCTCAGGAGATGGACTTGATAGTAATGGTTCTATCTATCTTTCTGGTGGTACAACTTATGTGAATGGCCCTACCGCTGATAACAATGCTGGAATGGATTATAATGGAACTGCTGAAATAACTGGTGGGACAATTGTAGTTATTGGAAGCGCAGGAATGGCACAAGGTTTTTCTGATACATCTACACAATATTCTATACTAAATAATTTTACATCTTCTATTACAGAAGGTACAGAGGTAAAATTAACAGACAAAGATGGTAATACAGTGGTATCCTATATACCAAAAAAACAATATCAATCCATATTAGTAAGTTCACCAGATTTAATAAAAGACGAAACATATACATTATCTTGTGGAGATCAATCAACTGAACTTACTTTATCTTCAATAGTAACAAGCAATGGACAGCAGGGTGGAGGTTTTGGTGGCCGTGGAGGCAAAATGAACAGAGACGGACAACCACCTCAGGGAAGAATAGAACAACCATCAGATGACACTACAACTAGCTAAAATTAATTTAATTTACTGTAGATTAAAGGGAGCTTTAGGTAAACAAAGCTTCCTTTTTCTGATAAAATACCTGATAAAGCATGACGTATTAAGTCGAAATAAATCAATTTGTGAAGAGATTTGAAGAACTTTTCTATCTATTCAACCAAAGAAAATTATGCTATATTATTATAGTCAAAAATGAATAAAATCATTTTACAAATGCAAAATGCATAGTTTACGACATTTATTCAGTTAAATGATTCGTACAAATTACACGAGAGGAGTTTATATGAACAAGTTTTTAAGGAAAAAACTGATGCTGGAAATGGAAGTCCAAAAAAGAATCGTAGCTTATTATAGGGCTATGATCGATCATCTGATTAGTGAGGGAACAATGCTTAGTAGTCCAAAATTATTAAGGTTAAGTGTCAAGCAGGATAAACATTTTATCCATATCATTCATTTAAAAACACAATACCAAAAAGTGATGAAAGAAACATATAAATATTGTGAATGGTAATAAAAAGAAACAAAAATTACATAATAATTTTGAGAAGCATACGCTTCCTTTTTTAAATTACTAATACTACTCAATCAGCAAGTAATGTACTAGCTGGCATACAATCTAAAAATCATCGCAATAACTAGATAGAATAAAAAGATACAAAAGTTAGAATTGAGGTGAGTTTACTTGATATTGTGTGAAAACTACATAATTAATCGAATAGAGGACTTATGTAAAAAAAAGAATATGAGTAGATATCGTTTGTCTCAGAAATCTGGTATTAGCCAGTCTTCTATATCAAACTTATTAAATAGGAAGAGTTTGCCTACTCTTATAACATTAGATAAAATATGTACTGGGTTTGAAATAACACTTTCCCAGTTTTTTTCACAAGATGACAGCATTGTTGACCTATCAGATGAACAGAAACATATCTTAGAAGAGTGGAGCACACTCTCAGATAAAGAGAGAGAATTAGTGGGAGCCTACATTCAAGGTATCAGACGAAAATGAGTAAGAACCTCTTAGATTAGTATCTAAGGGGTTTTTCTTACTATCCTTTTTCGTTATGTTTCAGTGGATGAATTATGCTTATTATCTTGGGAAAGTGGATAACCTAGAATATAAATTGACATAAAGATTAAACTAAGGTATATTAAGTTAATTGTTTGAAAAATTAATGCAATGGTTTGAATGATAGAAAGCAAGAAAAGAAGGTTTGTAGTATGGCTAGAGATATGACAAGAGGAAATCCAGGGAAGACATTATTCTTTTTTGCGATACCGATGATTTTGGGAAATATATTTCAGCAATTATATAATATAGTAGATTCAGTAGTAGTGGGGAAATTTGTAGGGCCAGATGCTCTTGCAGCTGTAGGAGCATCTGGTTCCATTACTTTTTTATTTATCGCTGTTGCTTTAGGTATGAGCATTGGTGCAAGTGTCTATATATCTCAATTATTTGGCGCAAGAAAATATGGAAAAATGAAAACGGCAATCAGCACAATTTTAGTAGCAATGTTAGTCATCAGTTTTATTCTAATGTTGATTGGTTTGTTGCTTAATAAAGTTATACTAAAGTTTATGAATACTCCATCCAATATTTTAGCCGATGCACAGGTTTATTTACAAATATATTTTTTCGGTATTGTATTTCTTTTTCTTTATAATACATTGACAGCAATATACAATGGACTCGGTGAATCAAAAATACCTCTTTACTTTTTGATACTTTCCTCTTTTATCAATATTGTACTAGATTTGATATTTGTATTACAGTTTCATATGGGTGTTGCAGGTGTGGCATGGGCGACTTTAATTGCTCAAGGAGTTTCAGCAGTAGTATCTTTTATGAATTTAATTTGGCGTATTAAGAAGCTTGAAATAAAAGAAGAATTTTCTTATTTTTCTGCAAAAGATTTTATTAGCATGTGTAGAATTGCGATACCGTCAACTATTCAACAGTCCATTCTCTCTGTAGGTATGTTATTAGTACAAGCACTTGTAAATAGTTACGGATCTGTAGTGGTAGCTGGCTATACAGCAGCTACTAAGATTGACAGTATAGCAATAGCACCTATGGTAAATGTCGGGAATGCTGCGTCTAATTTTACAGCTCAAAATATAGGAGCGGATAAGACGGAACGGGTGCGAGAAGGATATAAAGCAGGACTCCTTATGGTAACTGTTATTGGAGTGTCAATCGCAGTACTTCAATTTATATTTGGGGAGTTATTTCTTGGATATTTTGTGCGTGCGAAAGAGCATCCTGAGGTTATTAGGGTTGGCATGGAATACTTAAGAGTAGTTTCTAGTTTTTACTTTATGATGGGAATTATGAATGTTTCAAACGGAGTTTTACGAGGGGCTGCGGATATGAAGACATTTATGATATGCACACTATGTAATCTTACAGTTCGTGTGGTTCTAGCATATACAGCATCCATTTTTATCGGGGAAAATGCAATCTGGTGGGCTATTCCAGCAGGGTGGTTTGTTGGCTTTTGTGTTGCTTATGTAAGATTACGTAGCGGTAAGTGGAAAAACAAATCCGTGATAAGGAAAGGGTTATTAAAAAAAGAGGCTGTTGCAAAATAGCTATCATATATCAAATTAGAGAAATTGGTGAATATAAATACAATTTGGCGTTGACTGGCCGAGCACATTTTGTGAAGCGGAGCGTACTGAACGAGCGAGGGAAAAGCAGCCAAATGTATTTATATTCACCAATTTCTGCTAAAAAAGTAAATATAGCTATTTTGCAGCAGCCTCTTTTTAATAATTATGGACGCCAAATATGCCACAAAGCGTTATCCGTACCTCGGGCAAATACATCGAGTCGTGTACTTCCCCAAGATTCAGCAGCAGGTTCTGAGGTTAAGATGCCACCAAGGTTCAACCATCCACTCCATCTTTTACCATCCCATGTACGATAGATTAATTGATTATTCTCTCCTCGTGCAAAAACGTCTAATCGATCAGAACCTGTTGATGTACATGCAGGGCCAGAAGTGATAGAACCGCCACCTAGGTCTTCCCAATCACTCCAACTTCGGCCATTCCAATATTTATGCCACAGACTTTGGTTTTGGCCTCTTCCAAAAACATCGATACGGTTAGGTGCCCACGAAGTAGCAGCAGGAGCAGAAGTGAGGATACCACCTAAGTCTTCCCAATCACTCCAGCGCCTAGAATCCCAATATTTATGCCATAAAGAATCATTTTGTCCAATACCAAAAACATCCAGACGATTCGATTGCCAAGAGGAAACTGCAGTAGCATATTTCAATACGCCACCTAAGTCTTCCCAATCACTCCAACGATTATTATCCCAGTACTTATGCCAAAGTGCTTGATTTTGTCCGATAGCGAACACATCAATGCGATTAGGACCCCAGGAAGTAGCAGATGGTGCTGAGTATAGAACACCACCAAGGTCTTCCCAATCACTCCATCGTATTCCGTTCCAATATTTATGCCAAAGTGCCTGATTCTGACCTTTGGCAAATACATCTAGGCGATTGCTTTGCCAGGATGCAACTCCAGGAGCGGAAGTTAAAATTCCTCCAAGAGATTCCCATAAACTCCAGGAAGAGACGGGAGAATCAACAGCTTCTTCTAGATTTTCTAGGATGGTTCTTATAACATCACCAAATATCTGATTGATTAAATTGTTAGGAACTCGCATGCTTCGTAAAGTATAGAATACTAACGTATTATCTCGGCGCATAGCATTGAGTAGTCGATTGGTTTTTTCTTCTATTGTTCCTTCGAAATCTCCTTCATTGGTTAACACATAATTTACGATACTATTCAAAATTCGTCTTGTTACAACTCGTTGAACGCCATATCGTTGTAGATTAGTGTAATATCTTTCATATGTTTTATTTAATATATTCATCATACGGTTAATATCTTGTGGTCTTTGCATGATGCTTATTTCATCGGGATACTTAGCACAATCACTCATTCCAAAACCTTCTTAATAAATCAATTACTATAAATATATGCCAATCCATAACAAACGTCTCAAAAAGGAAAAATTATATCATAAACTATCCGTTTGATATAGGAAATATTTCCTATTTCATTGACAATAAATCCTAAATATTCTAAAATTATACTAGCTCAGGGAAAAATAGGAATAAATATAATATTAGGAGATAGGTATGAGAAGCAGAAAATCAAGGATTGGACTAGTTACATTTTCATTGTTATTGATAGCATTTTTTTATTTTATGAATACATATAGCAATAAAGTTTGTGCAGCAGGCGGTAATGGTTTTGATAATGCATTGGAAATAACGAAATTTGATAAACAGACAAAGGATACGATAACAGCGGAGAATAGTAATAGATATTATAAGATCCATTTAAAATCCAGTGGAAAATTGACCATTCAATTAAATGCATCTATATCAGATATCTATGTCAGAGTATATAATTCGTCTACATATATTCTTGATGATCAGTATGTGTTGTACGATAAAGAAAAAAATAATTATAGTACCAAATGGGGTCAGTATTTAGAAAGCGGAACTTATTATATCTCAGTGAATTCACAGTTGATGGAATCAGTTGGCGCATTTTATTATACCATCTCTTTTGATGCAGTAAAAACTGATGACAAGGAAACCAATAACTTAAACAGTAATGGTCAAGAAATGGCACCTAATAAAACATATAAGGGTTTAATC
>JAEZUR010000090.1 GCA_023420935.1 Bacillota bacterium
AGGTAAATTTGGTCTTGATTTTGATGTATTATTTGGACCAGCATATAAAGGTATTCCATTAAGTGTTGCCACATCTATGGCAATTAGCGAATTCTATAACAAAGATATTAAATATTGTTCCAACAGAAAAGAAGTGAAAGATCACGGTGATACTGGAATCTTACTCGGAAGTCCAATTGCAGACAACGATAAAGTAGTAATCATCGAGGATGTTACAACTGCTGGTACTTCTATAGGAGAAACAATGCCAATCCTTAACGCACAAGGAAATGTTGATGTATTAGGTTTAGTGGTATCTGTTGACCGTATGGAAAGAGGTCAGGGGACAAAGAGTGCTTTAGATGAGATTGAAGAAACGTATGGACTTGCAACCACTGCAATTGTTACAATGGCTGAGGTGGTAGAACATTTGCATAATAGACCATACAATGGGAAAATTATTATTGATGATAGTTTAAAAGCAGCAATTGACGCTTATTATGAACAATATGGAGTAAAATAAATGGAAGATGAAGGAGGAATGGTTATGGGTGAAAAGATTTATAAAACAATGAAATCAGTTGGTATTGGTAATCTAGTAATGGGTATTTTAATTATAGTTGCTGGAATTGCTGCTGGTGTAACAATTATTGTAAATGGAGCAAAATTACTGAAGAACAAATCCGGACTTTTATTTTAACAAAAAGGGGAAGTGCCAATGATAAAAGAGTTTAAAGAATTTGCAATAAAGGGGAATATGCTTGATCTTGCAGTCGGTGTTATTATCGGTGGTGCATTTAGTGGAATTGTGAATTCAATTGTAAATGATTTAATTATGCCATTACTAAGTCTGGTTACAGGAAGAATTGATTTTACCAACATGTTTATCAGCCTAAATGGCGTGAAATATGAGACACTAAAAGACGCTCAAGAGGCAGGTGCAGCAACATTTAATTATGGTTCGTTTATTACTCAGTTAATTAATTTTCTTATATTGGCATTTGTGGTATTCATGATTGTAAAACAGTTAAATAAACTGAAAAGACCGGTAATTGCTGAAGTTACAACGAAAGAATGCCCACATTGTTTGACAACCATTAATATAAAAGCACGTAAATGTCCAAACTGTACATCCGATTTATCACAAGAAGATTGAGTAAATTATGAAAAAGCAAAAGATGTTTTGTTAATTTTGAACAACAAAACATCTTTTTTTTGTGGAAATAATAGGAAATGAAAAGAATGGCAATTTTTGTATTTACAAAATTGGTGAATTAAGTTACTATATTTATATCTCAGATATGACAATTTATGTCTTTAAGTAGTATTTCTGATTATCTATCATTCTTATTGTTGTTTTCTGCATTTAATTCACATTATCAGCGGAAGTATTTCTTTTTTCTATGCCACAAAAAGACTGATAGGGATTTTTGTGTAATTTAGTTGTGAGAAGGGGGGAAAAAGGTGAATATTTATAGTTTTATAGGGACACCTTGCTATGATATTCTAATTTATTTAAGTATAATACTTAAGAATATGGGAAAAAAAGTTCTAGTTGTGGATCATTCTATAGAACAAGAAGTTATGAGTTGTATTGAGAAACCGTTGGATCTTGAAGGAATGATACATTATAATCAAGTAGACTATATTGGGGATGGAGTCTACAGTAAGGATCTGCTGGATGCATATGATATTGTGTTACAGTTACTCAGTAGATCAGAACTTACTTTGTCTGAAGAAGAGTTGGAACAACTGTTTATTGTAACAGATACCAGAAGAAAAAGCCTTGAAGGTGCAATGAGCTTAATTCAGAATAGTAAACTAGCCAAACAATTAATCATTCGAGATATTTGTGATAAAAGATACGGTAAGAATTATTTTGCTCGTTTGTATGTGGGAAAAGAGGCGAAGGAGTGTGCTATTAGTAGAAAACAGATTTATGAAATCGAGTTTGATGATATAGATTACTATTATCGGATTCAGTTGGAACATGAGGTGTTCCGAAAATTCTACTCTTTGTCCAAAGGATTAAAAGAGTTATTATTTTCATTAGCTTCTGAATTTAGTCAAATGCCAATGAAGTATGTAAAAGAAGCTTATAAAGTGGGGAAAAGGAGGAGATAATTTGAAGATTGCCTTTTGGAGTAACGCAAGAG
This sequence comes from Bacillota bacterium, assembly GCA_023420935.1. GTDB lineage: Bacteria > Bacillota > Clostridia > Lachnospirales > Lachnospiraceae > Mobilisporobacter. Next base: position 2,136 of record JAEZUR010000090.1, read on the forward strand.
GAAAAAATGGAGTGACTAGTAATCTAGCATGCATGAGTGTTATGGGGACTTTAATGCGTAAGCAAAAAACATTGATGCTTGAGAATCATTATAATCTTAATAACTTAGAACATGCCTTGGTAGGAAGGTCGGAACTACAATTTGTAAAAGAGGACAGCTATTTCTATAATCAGGTAGGATTAGATAGCCTTATGAAACGGATTCATTCTAACATGGCAGATCGGAATACGGTAGCAGCTTCCTCTATTTCTTTACTCAATGATAGTATTTATTACATTCCACAAAGTCATGTAACCAACAAAGAATTCTTTGAATATGAATTCAATCAGGTCTTACATCCATTATTTCATGCTTTGGAGGATTTTAGTGATGTGGTGTTTGTAGATACCGCAGGAAGCGAACATTTAAGTTCAAAGGTTATCTTAAATGAAGCAGATTTAGTCGTCGTTAATCTTAGTCAGAATCCAATTATTCTATCAGATTTCTTTAAGCAATATTCTACACTGCAGGACAAAGCAGTCTTTCTAATCGGGAACTATAACCCTGATTCAAAATTTAATCTTAAAAATATCATTCGTAAATATCATATTGATAAATCAAAAATAGGTGTAATTCCTTATAATGTTGAGTTCGCAGATGCTCTATCGGAGGGAAATGTAATTCGTTTTCTGATGCATAATTATGATTGCAAAAAGCAGGATGGGAATTATTACTTTATCCAAGAAGTGAAGAAATCTGTTCGTATGTTACAAAAACAGATGGGTATAGACATAGGGGAGGAGTTTTTTGAATAGAATATTTCAAAGGTCCCAAGGCACAGCAATTAAAATAAAGTCATTAAATGAATTACAGGACAGTGTTATGGAGACATTTAATCTAATCTTTCGTGAAAATTTATATGAACATGGTCTGAATCAAATGGAAATAGAACAAAGACAGCATAGCAAAAAATTATTACGTAAAGCTCTTCGTACCTGCGTTTTTGGTGATAAAAATGCAAAAATATTTGTAAAGGATTACATAAAAGATATACTGATTAAACGACATAAAGTAAATCAAGAAAACATTGATTCTATACTATCCTTTTCTAATCCCAATAAACTGACTGCGCAAGATAAGTTTGACATATTATTATTAATTTATCAGAAAGAACATCAGGAGAGAGCGCTTGATCAACTAATTCAAGACTATAATTTAGATGCCGAAAAGGGAGATAGTCTGGGAGAATTTCACTTTGAGATAACCGAGGAGGATATCAATCAAGCATATGAAGAAAATGCCTTCATGAATCTTTCGTTTAATGATAAGTTATCCATTCTTGCTCAGCGCATCTATCAAAATTATAAAGGGAATGGTGTGATTGATGAGATTCGTGATATGAAAATTGATGGAGTAAGTGCTGGTGTTTCGGGTATACCTGAAGATTTCGAATTGGACTCTATTCTAACCAGCAGAGTACTACCTGCTTCCTATGATAGTATCTGGATATTTTATCGAGGTAAGAGTATTCATTTATCCTTCTTAAGTTTTGGTAGTTACAAAGAATTAATACGCGTTTGCAAAAATATTTATCGCTATAACAATCCAGGGCAGCTTTCAGAAGTGAAAGGGTACACGGTCAATGAAATGAAGGACGGTTCGCGTGTTGCCGTTGCAAGACCGCCATTTAGTGAAAGTTGGGTGTTATTTGTACGTAAGTTTGACACCGTCCTTCAAGAAAAAATAACCATGCTGATTACAGATACGAATCAAGAACTTCCAATTCAGCTAATGAAGTGGCTGATTAAAGGATGCAGAGTGATTGGAATAACAGGAGAGCAAGGTTCAGGAAAAACAACACTTCTTATGTCTTTAATACAATTTATTAATCCCATTTATAATCTTAGAATTCAAGAACTTTCTTTTGAATTACATCTTCGTACTATTTACCCATATCGTAATATTGTAACATTTCGTGAAACCAATTCCATCTCTGGACAAGAGGGTCTAGATTTTCAAAAGAAGACGGATGGAACCGTTAACATTCTTGGAGAAGTAGCAACTGCACCTGTGGCATGTTGGATGATCCAGATGTCTCAAGTTGGATCATTATTTACTATGTTCACACATCATGCTAAGACTACAAAAGACTTAATTATTTCCATGAGAAATGCACTTTTACTAGAGGGAGGTTTTCATAATGAAAGGATAGCAACGGAACAAGTAGCCGATGCAATTCATTTTGATATTCATATTAAAAAGATGGAGAATGGACATCGCTTTATTGAACGTATTACAGAAATTATACCAAAGAAACAAGGCGTATTTGAAAGAGTATATGGCAGTGGTGGAGATTTGACCAAGGAATTATTTGAGACAAGAGATATCATAGCATTTGAAAATGGAAGATATGTATTTTGTAATTCAATGAGTAAACAAACGATTTCTCAAATCTGTAGTTATTTTGATGACAAAGAAAGAGAGAAGTTTAGGTGTGACATGGAGGCATGGAGGAATTATAGTTGATAGAACGAATCATACAAATGAAAAAGATAATAAGAAACTTTTTACTTTATTGTTATAAGCTACTTCGCAATTTTCCATTCACAAAACGTTACGTAGCACAAATTACACGTCTTTTTGAAAATATAAAGCCCCAAGATGAAGATTCTATAGCCCTCTGCACAATGAAGTTACTACTAAAAAGCAATGGTATATCATTCCTAATCTTACTATTTTGTTTTAGCTTTTCAGGTGGAACAATTTATTACTATATCAGTGTGCTATCATTAATTTATTTTTTTAATCATCAGTTGATTTCAGTTAGCTTAGAAAAGGAAGAGTATAAGCTATTAAAACAATTGGAGAAATATCTTGGAGATGTAAGACACTATTACCATGCAGGTGGAATGGTAGAAGAGGCTGTTTATGATTCTCTAGAAGATGCAGACAAAGAGATTTCACTTCATATGAGCCGTATTTATGAAGTGTTATGTAATGACGATCAGGAGGAAATAGAAAAGTACCGAGAGTCTGCACCGAATAAGTTTTTCACCACATTTTTAGCGCTCTGTCAGGTTACCATTATTTATGGTGATACATTAAAGGAAGAAGCATCCCTATTTTTATCTAATCTGATTCATCTAAAAAATGAAATCCACGTGGAATTATTGAAACGAGAAAAAGTAAAGCACGTTTTTTCAGGACTTATATTTATCACGATTTTACCTGTATTTTTCTTAAAAGCTATAGAAGACTGGAGTATTTCAAATCTTCCTGAATTGGAGCTATATTATCATGGGAGTTACGGGATTCTAGTAACTATCGTTATCTTTCTGTCCACGTTATTTTCCTATCATTTGGTGAATCGACTAAAAGGAAATGAGCGAGTTCTTCCCAAGAAGCATCGTTTGCTAGAAAATATAAGCAATTACAAGATTGTTAATAAGTGGCTGCAAAGATATATATTTTACCATACTGCCAAGGTACATCGTATGGATTTGCTATTAAGAAGAACAGGGGAAGGAATGACAGTAAGACAATATCTGATTCAAAAAGCAATGTTATTTTTCTTTACATTCCTACTTTCTGTTCTTGTGTTTTTTCATGTTGTATCAGTGTCTAGATCCAGTGTAGTTGATTATACAAAGAATTTTAAAGGAACATCGATTGTGAATGAAGAATCACAAGTGGAAGAATATCGTTCTATTATATCAGAACTAACCAAAGAGTATAGACAGGAGAAGAGTGGTTCTTCCTTGCAAGGTAGTATCAATCAGCAATTATCAGATCAGTATAATCTTACGAACGAATATAACAGAAATGCATTAACAGATGAGATCATTAGAAGAGTTGTAGAGTATCAATCCTATACCTATCAATTTTTATATCTTTTGATATCTCTATTTCTAGCTTTATGTGTATGTAATATGCCACTTGTTATTTTGGCTTGTAAACGACATTTTCTAACAATTAGTATGGAAGATGAAGTAATACAGTTTCACTCTATTATCATTATGTTAATGCATATTAAGCGTATGAATGTTGAAACCATCCTAGAATGGATGGAGAATTTTAGTGAAATATTTCGACCTTCTATCATGGAATGTGTAGATCTTTACGATTATGATGATGAGGCGGCACTTGAAAAGTTAAAAATGCAGGAACCATTTCTGCCGTTTGTACGCATTGTTGAAAATCTGGAAGCCTGTGATCGAGTGGGCATTGAAAAGGCATTTGATGAGATTGCCAGCCAGAGAAGTTATTTTGCAGAGAAACGAAAACAGGATAATGAAATTAATATTTCCAATAAAGGAGCGGTTGGAAAAGTAGTTGCTTATATACCAATGATACTTACATTATCCTTGTATCTAATTATACCATTTGTGTTAGAAAGCATCTCCCAGCTTATGGGATATATCAATCAATTACAAGGAATATAAGGAGGAGAATAATGGAGAATAGTTTAAAGGGATTAATATTGGCAGCGGGGGTGATTATAACATGTATTGTCATTGGACTTGGATTTTATATTGCGAGAGAAGCTAGAGATACAGCAGCCAACGGAGCAGGTCAAATTAGTAAATTGAATGCAGAATTCAATGAAAGTGATAAAGTAATGTATGATGGATTAGAGGTTTCAGGTAGTGAGGTTGTAAATGTTATCAATAAATTTAAGAATGCAAGTATTAGTATTAAAGTTGCAACAAACAAGTGTATAATTTCCTATATCTATGGACTTAGCTTAGATGGAAAGCAACTTGGTTCGAAGAGTTCTGCTGATGTAAAAGATGCTCAGAAAACCAGTAATACAAGCTATATTAATCCCAACGCACAGTTTCTAGGTGAAATAATTCGTGATGTGAACAATACCATTATTGGCATTGCTTTTTCACAAGTAGATTAGGAGCAAGTCATGGAGCATGGGTTGGACTTTCTCTACGAAACAATAGCTATTGTATTTTTCTTTTTAGCTATAACTTTTATATTTAACATATTTCAGTCATTGGACCAGATAGAATTAGAAGCAAAGCGAAATATGTATGACCAACATGTCTTATACATAGATTCATCGTTTGATTAGAAAGGAGAAAGAATTTGGAGTCCTTTGGGAGAATGATGGAGATATTAATTACCGTAGTTCTATTATTTTTAGTGCCTCTTAACTATATGGCAATCAAACAAGATATGATTTGCCAGACCTATGTAACAACTGAAGTATCCTATCTTGTTGATTCCGTTCGAAATCTAGGTTATGTGACAGATCAAATGTATACTACTTTCTTAAGAAAATTAGAGGCAACTAATCAAGTTTATGATGTGGAACTGATTCATTACAAGAGAGTGGTAGATCCCATATTAGAAGAGAATACGGTAGTATGGAATGAATGTAATTATTATTGTACCTACACAAGTGATATTTTGAATCAACTTTATATGGGAACTAATGATGTTGATGATGATGGTTCGGTGAATTGTTATAAAATGAATCAGGGAGATTATTTTACCATGAAAGTTCATAACAAAAATAAAACATTTGCTGTAAGATTACAGGAATTCTTTTTGCATCGGAATCTAACCGCTGAACAGATTATGGTGGTATATGGAGGTGCCATACGGGATGAAGCTTACTAATGTTGCTTTGATTGTAGTGATTGTTTTCCTTTGCTTTATGGTAATTGATGACGTGAAAACAGGTGAATTGTGGGCAATTACCATTCAACAAAGTAAGCTTAATAATGTGCTAGATAATGCAGTGGAAGATGCAATGATACAATTTGTAGAAACAGATTCTGTGCGTGATATTGTTATTAATAAAGAGGAAGCTGTGAATCAGTTTTTTACCAGTGTATTTATTAACATGGATATTATGGAAAATCCAGCCTTGAAACGTCAGTTTAGTCTATATGTTCCGGTTATTGCAGTTATAGACGAGGATGGGTTTTATCTATATTACACCAACGAAGAAACAGTTCAGGGTGAAAAACGTATAAATCAAATTTTCACACAAAAATATAATTATACACAAACGTATGATAACTATAAGATTAGTTATACATTAGGTGATTATATCTATGTTAGCAATCTATCAACCGGCCAGTTAATGGAAGGTAATTACCATGATATAAGGGAACAATGTTACATTTCGCACTTAATGGATGACCAGCTTTTTGAGGAAGAACGTAGAAAGGTTATTGTAAATTTATTAAAAGAACGTATGACACTCTTTATCAATCAGCACAATCGAATTGCAAAATTTTATGGAATTAAATATGAATTTACCCTACCTCAGATAGAAAAAGAAGAATGGTATCGGAGTATAGATGATATAGGAATGATTGTGTTTTTTCAAGGTTATCCCTATGGGGGAAGGGAAAGAGGATTTTATAATCGGGTGATAATTGGTGGCGCAAGAGTAAGAAAAGATACTTAAAATCTTGTATAAAGTTACATTATTTACTATAATAGTAAATAACTAACATATGTGGGGGAGACACAAATATGAAAGAATCAAGGACGAAATTATCAAGGAAAATAATACTTAGGAAAATGTTATTGAGAAAAAATCTTTGTATGGCAGGGATAAGCTTTGTCGTTATAATTATATTAACATTAATAAAACCTTGGACGGTAAAAGCAGATTCCACCTATATTACTACGGAACAGTTTATTAAAAAGTTAGTTGAAGTAACAAAACTAGATGTTGATCAAACAAAGAACCAACCGTATATTTCAGCTGCTTTAGCAGGAGGAATTGTAGTTGAAGGTGAATTCAAGGATTATGACAGTACCATCACAAAAGTGGATGCCGCAGTCTTGGTAAATCGCGCGGATGAAATAATGAATGGTACAACATTCGATGAGACCTTATTTAATCAGGTAAAAGATAAAAAGCGTATTTCTGACCTTAATAAAGTAGTGTCTTCAAAACAAAATGAGGTTATTAAGACCTTTGCCAAAGGAATTATGGTTGGAGCGTCTGATGGTACTTATTCTCATACCAGATCCTTTAAAGGGCAGGACAAGTTGAAACTGAGTGAAGCTAATACAGTGGTAGATAGATTAGTATATAAGGAGAAAAGAAAAAAGATCAGCCCGGATGGCCAGTTGATTCGTACAATGAAGTTGCCTAAGAATTATAAGGATTATCCGTATATTTTGGCGGCATTTCCGAATGGGTTTTATGAGAAGGAGTATCATTGGAAAAAGACTGCTATTACACCAGTGGAAACAAGAAAGCTTGATATAAATGGAAACAAAATGACTGAGATAATGGATGCATACTTAGGTATTTGGACTCAGAAAGTAGATGCAAATTTAAATACTAGATTAAATGTAAATTACAAGACTGTAAATAATGCTTGGATTAATAAGTTATCAAAAACCTATTATTATTACGATATGGAAGAACTTTCATATATGAATAAGCGTTTAACTGATGATATAAAAAAATATTTATCTGCATTAAAAAAAAACCAAGTAATAGTTCAAGGTATTAGTTCAGTTGAACCGTCCACAGTCTATTTTGATGGATCGGCTTTTGATATGCGTTGTTATATAAAATTTAAAGTAGTATCAGCAAAAAATATGAAGTTACATCAGGAAGTAATGTATGGTAGCGATATATACCTTGATAGTTTACAGAAAAATAAATGGTATTCTTTATATGTAGACATTGATTTAAGTTCACCAGATGGTGGTAGTGATGGTTATGATTATTCTGTAAGTAAAGGGTATTTCTATTAAAAGGATGTAGAAAATGAAAAATGTTAAGAAAGTAAATAAATTAATTTTAGCACTACTAGTATTAATTAGTGTATTACATTTAAATGAAATTAGAGGACACGCAGAAAGACCAATTATTGACTTTGTAGCAGGAGCAATTTCTTTTACAACCAAGGATACAAAAGCCACTACAGACATTACATGGGGAACAGTAGGGTTCACAATAACTAGAAAACCATGTTTGCCCAATGGTGACCCTACTAAGTATCCCCATGCAACTTTATGGATGACACCTGATATGAAGGATGATACAAATGATTCGGGTTCACATACTTATGTTAAATTCACTATTCCGGTTGAAGATGTAAATAAAGCGCTTAATGCTGCTGGATTTGAAGAAATACAGGAAAATGATTTAATTTACGTACATACAATTTTTCAGGTATATCATGATGGAAAACCACATGGAAAGCGAATTTATACATTAAATGATATAAAAGGGGCTGAGTCTTGGAATAATACCAGTGATTTTGATGACCATTTTGATGTACCAACTTTATATCACGGTGGTAAATCACCAGTTACAACACTTTATCTTGATGCATCAGGTAAGGTTATTAAAAAAGTAGAAATGGAACCAGTTGAACCGGGGAAAAAAACTACTCTTACTTTTGATAAAACAATGACATATGGTGGTAAGAAATTATATATTTGCAAAAGCTATATTCTTAAACAATCTACAGGAAAGCGTATTAATGATTCTACCCACTGGGTTACAAGTGTTACATCCAAGACTTATGAAGAACAGCTAATTGATAAAGAAATCCTTAGCCGAAGCCAAAAGCAAATAGTTGGTGGAATTGTATATGTTGCAAGAATGGTAGAAAAACGGCAAGCAGACAATAAATCGGTAGAGATTCTTCCACCATATGCAACAGGAATAATAGCAGCAGATGATAGAGATAATGAACAGTTTGATGTAACAGATGGGATTCCTACAACCGAAAACCTCTATACCAATGTTTTTTCTAGCAAATATCTACTAGGATATGTTTTTCTTCAGAAAATAGGTAAAAAATCGTATACGGTAACCGCTACCAAAACATATAACCTGTCATGGGAAGAGCTTGACCCTAAAACCATGAAAAAGGTAACCAAAACAGCTACTAAATCCGTAACGCAGTCAGTTAATATATACCGTTATTATTCCTATTGGTATATTAATAATATGGAATACTATCGTATTTCGAATGCTGCAGTCAATAACTATTCGTTGACAAATGGCAAAACAGTTATGGAACCTAAAAATTATTCTGTACCTGATTTGGATTACGAGCATACATTAGATGAAGATAAACATATTATTGAACCAATAGATCCTAGTAGGCCATACTCAGTAGATTTAGGTTCAGAATCATGTTCTGGACAAAGCCCTCCAGCAGCAGATTTTACTGGTGAAGTTGATGGAATGATTGGTCAAATACAGGTAAGAAATGATCGACTTAAATTTGATGGAAATGTTATAATGAATAATAATTATGTATCCAAGGATGGTAAAGAGCCTGAAGATATTGAAATTGATGGTGAAGATATTGACGAAGATGTTCTATATGAGTCAGCACAGACTATAGAAAGAAACAAATCAAATGGAAGATTTGGATCTACAGGTTCTATTACGTATGAAGCTTTAAAGACCATTAATCCTAGAGTTACAGGATCCCTTACTTATCCAGTAAATGAACTATCTGATGTTGTGATACATACACCAACTGTATGTGATGCTTTTGTATCTGATATGAAGGTATATAACCAAATGTTAAATCCGGATACAACTAAAGCACCTCTTGTCTTGGATACGACATTTACCATTATGCTTCCCACCACAGGAAGCCACCGATATATAAACGGTTACGGATATAACGATTATGCAAAATATATCGACCGGCGGCAAGTGAAATTCCCATTTGATGTTTATCAAGGGACTACCTATATACCAACAGGTTCATGGACTACATTAAGTTCTGAAACCACGCAATTCTATCTCCCAATCTGGGTAAATGAAGGAAACTATACAATCGATTTCCGATCTATTAGTATCAATGCAGATGCTAATCAAGCTTTAAATCAGACTGAAACCCTTGCTAACTTAAGTTTACAGAATTATGTGGCAACGGATACTATCAATGTCCAAGTTTCTGGACGAATCTATAATCTAAAACTCTATGATATTTCTGACTATCCTATCTGGCAAGATGTATTTCGTAAGCCGAACTCCTTAAAATTAACAGGGTTCCAGTATACGGTTGGGACAAAGAATCAAAATGGAACAGATACTGGGCAGAATGCAAAGTATACAATACCATTAGTGAATGGTAGTCACCCAACACGCTCTGGCATTGGAGCAATCAAGTCTGGGTATGTAACGAGATTCCATTTAGTTACTATAGGCAATATGTTTTCAGATAAAGATTATATAAAAATCCGCCCAAGATTTTACTATGTAGACGCTAAGGGGAATAACAAGCAAGAAGTGGATATTTACTATACCGAAACTTTCTTGGGTAAAAAGCAAGTGCTAATCAAAGCAGGAAGTTTACTTGATTCATTAAATGTGAAAGCGTTTCATCTTGGGGATACTTATCTCTCTGTTCCGGAAGCAGAGATTACTACCAAATCCTACATAACAGGGAAGTCGGTAAATGAAATAAAAGACAAGAAAGCAAATCTCTTTACATTTACAAATATAATGATTCCAGAGGCACTACGAACCTATATTGGAAGCAATTATACACCTACTGGATCAGTACCAAACGGAGTAGACGAAAGAAAAGTAACCACATCCATGCAAAAATGGTACGCAGAATATTACTTGCCAAGTGATATACATGTTGTTCCAAAAGGCTATGATGTGCAAGGGTATTCAAAAAACAATGGAGGACTTGATTATCAAGAGACATTTTGGTTGAACGATGGTTATGTAATTGTAAACTTTGATATTGAAACCATCCAAAATGGTGTTAGACATTTAAGCTATCTTAACTTAGAAAATGCAGCGAAGGGATTTTGTAATATGTGGAATAAGGAAGGATTTATTTATGGGAAAGTGGATGAAAAAGGAAATCGATTCCAATTTGTAGATGGAGATACATTCCTATATTTTACAGATAAATCCGCTGCTAGAGACTATAGAGCAGGCGGTACCCATTAAATGGTAAAAAGCCACTAAATGTGGCGGATTTTGCGAAATTTCAATCCTTGTTTCGCTATTCTTGCCTTACTTTTTGCCCACCTTAAGCCGATATATATACTGATAAATTATATTGGCGTTAGGTGGTGGCAAGCATGGATCTTTTAAGTTTTATCAAAGAAAAACATAATAGTAATAACCAGGTTGTACATCCCTTTGCATATAGAGATGTGAATTTTAAATACCTATATTGTTTTGGATTAGGTGTTGTAGCGTGCGGATCCATGAAAGCAATGACAGAGATCAGACAGTATCTGGATCAGATTGTTGATAGTATGTTGTTAACTGCAAACTATAAGGATAAGATTATTATTGATATTAATAATAATTTTGATTATAAAATCAATGATGTATTTGAACTATTAATCACCAAGGAAGAAAGATATTGCTTTGCTGCGGATCTATATCGGATCAGTAACAAAAGCTTGTGGGCTCAGGATTACTGCGAGAATATTATTGATATTTACATGCAGATTTTTCATTTCGTAAAAGAAGAGAGAAACTTTTTTCAAGAGTTCATGCTGTTATCAGAGAAGAATAACAAAGAGAAAGCAATGGAATTGTATCGTGATTTTACTGGAGAAGGGTTCCGTATCAGCTATCGATTGCTACAATACATGTTTCCTGATTTTCTACTTGAGGAAACCTACGAGAGTATTGTATTAGAACATGGATCCAGATTAATTTTAGATAAACCAACTAAAATTTTAGGAAATGTAACTATCCAAAGTGGGGCGTCTTTGGTAATTGATGGAGCAACGGTTAAGCTGACTGGCACTATTTTTGTATCAGATGGGAAATTAACCATAAAGAACGCAGATATTTTCGTAAAGGATTGTAAAGAGGAATATGCATTTGTTGTAGCTAATACAGCACTGGTGATTATAGAGGATTCCATAATTGATTGTAATTTTAAATCAGGTATGATGAAACAGAGTAGTGGACACCTGGTGATTAATAATACAACCATTCAAAATACAAAATTTAGTAGAGGCATCACCTTTACCGGAAGATCCCTCATTATGAATGGTGTAACAATGCAAGACTGTTTAGCAGGTGGTATACATAATTTAGAAAACTCAGAGATGGATATAGATGACTGTAATTTTTATAATTGTAACGCAGAACATGGCGGTGCAATTTATTCAGATTCCCTGGAAAGTGTTAGCATAAGTAACAGTAAGTTTCAAAATTGCAACGCAAAATATTTAGGAGGTGCAGTTTACTTTACCTACATGAAGTATGGACAGACTGTCAGTAACTGTGAGCTTTTAAACTGTATACCAAAGGACAGTAACCTGTTTAATGTATACAACTTAGTTTAGTGTGGTCTAGCTACACAGATGGGAGGCAGTATGAAGCTTGATATATTAACAAAGTTCAGATATAAGAAGAAAATGTGGATTACACCAAGGCATCCTCTATTCTTTGAATCTATGGATTTTAAAGTGTTATATGCTACAGGTGTGTTTATGCATGCTGGTCTTAATAAAACAGTTAATACATTAAATAATTTTGAATTAGAACGTTTATTAACCAAAGGATTAGGACTTAGCAATAAAGAAATGACTACAGTAATTCGACTTGCCAGAGACGGGAAACGTATTGTAGATGATCTGCTAGAACATCTTAAAACACCTATATCCAAATATTTATTTATATTAGATTTAGCCAATGTATCAATGAGAAGCACGCCTCTGTCACAGGAGGAGAGACAATCAATTCACGTGTTCTCAGAGTTACTTAAACTGAATCAAAAAGAAGAAAACATTTTAGTGGAGTTCATAACTTATGCGTATGCCATGGATTCAAAAAAATGTGTTAGCCTATATGAGAAAATGCAATCGCTCTCAATGAAGCTCTCAATGACAGATTTAAAATATTACATCACAGAATTAGATTATGTAACCCAGGTAGCAGATCGAACGCTTTCCAAAGGGTCGACCTTACAATTAGTCGATCAATGTGATATAAAGGGTGATTTACGAGTGCCAATCGGAACAACTCTTCTCATATCTAATGCAGTGGTTCGATTGTATGGAAACATAATTTTAGACGGTGGATCACTACATATTCAAGATAGTTCATTGATTCGTAAATCAAAAGATGAGAGTGTAGAAATAAACTCAGCAATGATTCAAGTAAAGAATTATTCTACAATTAAAATTGTGAACTCTGAGAT